>JBBQQP010000001.1:0-38580 GCA_038215675.1 Chitinophagales bacterium
AGTAGAAGAATCAATTAATTTAGATTTGGGCTCAAACAACACCTTTGCCAGCACCCCTTTTGGCTGGTAGGTACTCACTACCAGTGCATTGGTTGCGATAAAAGATTCTTCTTTACCGGTAAAATAATTAAAGCCTTTTAAAGTACCCGCAGCTGCAGTTCCATAAGTGATGCCATTTACATCGAGCAGGTGTTTCAGACCGTTTATTTTATTGGTATTTACGTCTGTAATTACAAAAGATTTATACTCGCCTACGCCGTTATTTTTTCCATCATCAAAAAACTGTTTAAATTCTTTCACCAGTCTTTCTGTATTTTTTGATACTACTTCAAGCGTACTCATGCTAGTTGTAAAATGATGCGCAATTCTGTCTTTTAAAGTAAGGGTATCTCCATTTCCAATTACAATGGCAGAACCTGCCCTGCCGCCACCACCCTGCTCAAATGTCATCCCGATACTACCATTGTAAATAGGGTAAGTATCTCCGTAAGAAGGATAAAATAAATCAAACACTTCTTTGGTAAAATACAACCAGCCATTGGCATCAAAGTATTTAGCATTGTTCTTGCCAATCACCACTTGAAATTCTCTCTGCCACGAGGTAATTACTTCGTGATAAGGCTGTGCGGCTGGCGCAAAATAATAAGGATTGTTGGCGCCCTGCTCATGGTAATCGCTGTGTACGTGTGGCATCCAGCGGTTGTATTGAATCATGCGCTGTTGTGTTTCCACCTGCGATTGCCATGCCCAATCCCTGTTTAAATCAAAACTAAAATGATTGTACCTGCCACCCGGCCAAGGCTCACTGTGTTCTCTTGCATTGGGGTCTGGATTGGCATCCTTTCCTTTCATTTGAGTAAACCAGTTTACATAACGGTCACGGCCATCCGGGTTGATACATGGATCAATTATTACAACTGTATTTTTTAAATATTCCTTTGTTGGGGCATTGTCAGTATTCAACAATTCATACAATGTTTTCATCGATACTTCGCTGCTACTTGTTTCGTTGCCATGCACATTGTAGCTAAGCCAAACGATGGCGGGTGCATTTACATCGCCGGGTTTATCATTTAACAGCCCGGTTAAACGAAGGTTGTTTTTCCGGATTTCTTCCAGCCTGCTTAAATTTTCTTCAGATGCAAGAAAGGCCAGCAGCAACGGCCTGCCCTCGTTGGTTTCACCATATTGCTCCAGCTTCATCATCTGTGGCTTAGCGAGCGCTACCTGTTGGAAATAGCTTACTATTTTATGATGCGGTGTGTATCGGTCGCCCAATTGATAGCCCAAATACTGGTCGGGACTTTTCAATTGCTGACCAAACGCCGCCATTATAGAAATAAAGAAAAAGGAGAGAACAAAAGAAAATTGCTTCATAAATATATTTGTGATCATTAATAAAAAGGGAAGATAGCAATTAATTTGCACCGCTTATCACATACAATTTTCTTTCATAATAATCGGTTTATGAAGTCGAATAACGATACCAGGGTCAATTACAAATATTGCTTCTCTCAACAAATTGCCTTTAATTGACTTCATACAATTTTACTTGTAAATAAAGTCAAATCCCTAATTTAGATCAAAATTTACTCAATGAGCGTTCAAACATTAAAAGGTTTTTTTCTGATAGTTTTAGTGGTCTATAATCTGGCAGGGCAGGCACAAAACATAGATCCATATAATTACAAGGCACAAAAAAAAATTACGGGTAGTAAGGGTGCGGTGGTATCAGCCAATGCACTGGCTAGTAACGCCGGACTAAGTATTTTAAAAAAAGGAGGCAATGCAATTGATGCTGCCATTGCCACACAACTAGCGCTGGCAGTGGTTTATCCCGGAGCCGGCAATATTGGTGGAGGTGGTTTTATGGTGGCCCATTTAAAGAACGGAAAAAATATCACCATTGATTACAGGGAAACAGCTCCGGCAAAAGCCAACAGGGATATGTACCTGGATGACAAAGGCAATGCGCAAATGAACTTATCACAGGATGGGCATTTGGCTAGTGGAATCCCTGGTACCATTGCGGGTTTATTTGCTTCCATGAAATATGCAAAACTGCCCTTCAGGAAATTAATACAACCCGCCATTGATCTGGCCGAAAAAGGGTTTGCCATTACAGCAGGGCAGGCAGCAGAATTAAATGGACTTAAAAAAGAATTTATTAAGTTGAATACTACTCCGACCGTTTTTGTGAAAGAAACAAACTGGAAAGCTGGTGATACGCTTATGCAAAAAGACCTTGCGAACACACTCAAACGCATCCGGGATTTAGGAGCCAAAGGGTTTTACGAAGGAGAAACTGCGAGGCTGATTGTAGCTGAAATGAGCAAAGGCAACGGCATCATTGGTTTAGAAGATTTAAAAAACTACTGTGCCAAAGAAAGAGCGGCAGTTGAATTTGATTACAAATCGTATCACATTGTTTCAATGCCTTTACCCAGCAGTGGTGGTATTATTTTGCAACAGGTATTAAAAATGATCGAGCAAAAGAACATCGGTGCCATGAAATTTCAATCGGCCGAAAGTGTGCAATTGCTTACAGAAGCAGAAAGAAGGGCCTATGCTGACCGGGCAAAATATTTAGGCGATGCTGACTTTGTAAAGGTGCCCGTAAAAACGCTGGTAAGCAAGGCATACCTTGATGAAAGAATGAAAGACTATACCCCCGGCAAGGCTGGAAGTAGCAAGGATATCAAAGAAGGCTACATACCCGAAAGCGAAGAAACTACCCACTTAAGTATCATTGATGGGGAGGGAAATGCGGTATCCGTTACAACTACACTCAATGGAGGATACGGCAGCAGAACTGTGGTAGGCGGTGCCGGCTTTTTGTTGAATAATGAGATGGACGATTTTAGTGTAAAACCCGGCGTACCCAATATGTATGGCGCTATCGGTGCAGACGCCAATGCCATCGCACCTGGCAAAAGAATGCTGAGCAGTATGACGCCCACGATTATTTTAAAGAACAATCAACCGTACCTGGTAGTAGGCACACCGGGTGGAACTACTATCCCAACCAGTGTAATCCAGTCGGTGGTAAATGTGGTTGATTTTAATATGAGTCCGGAAGATGCGGTTAACAAACCAAAATTTCACCACCAATGGTTTCCGGATGTGATTTATGTAGAAAACGATTTTAATGCGGCCACCATTAAAGCACTGGAAGCAATGGGGTATAAAATTTCTAAAAGAGGTGAAATCGGCAGAACGGAATTAATTCAAATAAAAACAGGTAAAACTAAACCCATCACTGCCATTGCTGATAAGCGGGGTGATGATGCAGCCGCCGGGTATTAAATGGTTCATACGATCGCTATCGGATAACCAAAGCAACAATTATAGTAAATTATTTATCCCTATTTTTGGAGCCATTTAAAAAAGTATGATGAAATTAATCTCCGCCTGTGTAGCTATCCTGATAATAAATATTGCTACTGCTCAAACAAAACCAAAAGAAGAACAACGGGTAGCAGCAAAAACAAAACTCGCAATAAAAGGTGGCGTCAATATGAGCACTGCCAGGGTTTTTCAAAACGGTCAAAAGCTGGATAGTAAATTTGTTCCGGGCTATGGTATGGGTCTTTTATTTAAAATTCCTTTCGAAGGAAAATTGTATTTTTCGCCCAACGTGGCGTATAACAGACGAGGTTATACGTACACGCCCAAAGCCGGCAGCATTACCGAATATCAAAATACCATTCATTATTTTGACATTATCCCCAACTTAAGTGTAAACCTTCCGGCCGGTAAAAATGCGTTCGTAATATCCGGCGGACCGCATTTGAGTGTTGCAATTGCCGGTACAGAAAAGCAAACAGTAGCAAATAATACGACTTCCTCTAAAATGAAATTTAGCCTGAGTGGAAATTATGGCTTCATCGATCTGGGCGTTGGCGGAAGCCTGGGCTACCACATGGATAAGTTTTTAATAGAAGCCGGTTTTCAAATGGGACTCGCCAATATCAACAACAATGTAGAAAACGATTTTCGCAATATTCAGAACCGAATGTTTAGTTTGCAGGTAGGCTATTTTTTAAAATAATTTCTTATGAATTCCAATCGTTCAAGGTTTAAATTTATTTTCTTCTCACCGATTGATACGGACATTTGGTAAACGGGTATATGTTTGCAGATGATAATGGCCCGTTAAATATTTACGAGCCTTATTTTTTCTCTATGCAGTCAGTGGCATAAGTAGCTTTCAAACCCTTACCGGCTGGGCGTTTTCATACATTAGGGTTTTCACTTCCCGCCTGTTTTGAATTTCCATTTAGTATTACGATAAATCAGCTGATATTTGGTATCGAATTTGCCCTGATGTGTCGATTCCTTATTTTTGCAACAATTGAATATTACCCTGCGCAGAAGCCTGAACATATTAAAATGGTTTTCACTTACACTGATATTTTGGTTGGTGCTTGCTATTATCCTTATTTATGTTTATCCGGATTCTCCAATCTGGGTGTTCATCATCGCATTGGCAGGCTGGTTGTCTGGATGGCTCTTCGTTTTTAAAAAAGCGAAACAAAAAATCTGGTTCTTTCTTTCGCTCATCCTACTCGTTCTTTTTACCTGGGGCATTTTACAGGTTCCGCCAATACAGAATTTTCTCGTACGCAAAGTAGCAAGCGCTTTTTCTGATAAGCTGCATGCCAAAGTAAGCATTCAATATCTCAACTACCGGTTTTTTGATAAAATGGAAATGAAGGGCTTGCTGGTGGAAGATCAGAAAAAAGATACACTCCTGTTTGCAGGTAATGCCAGGGTAAATATTACTGACTGGTTTTTTCTTAAAAATAAAGCTACCCTAAAATATGTTGCACTGGATGATGCCGTTGTAAATATGCAGCGGACAGATTCGGTTTGGAATTACCAGTTCCTGGTTGATTACTTCGGCGGTTCAAAAGATTCATCTGCAAAGAAAAAGGGAGGAATTGAATTTGACATTAAAATATTTACTTTCTCTAATATTGAATTTAACCAAATTGACAAGTGGGTTGGTAAGAACATGAAAGTGGCAGTGAAAAAATTAGACCTGTTTGCAGACGATGTAAACTTTACCAAAAAGCAAATTAATTTGAACACGCTTACTTTGGATGGGCCTGTATTTTCACAGGAAGACTACACTGGTTTTAGACCAGATTCCCTGATTATAAAAAAAGTGAAAAAAGCGAAATTAACGCCGGATCGGTATAAATGGAACAATGATGGATGGGCATTGCACGTGGGCGCCATCAGTGTAACAAACGGTGTTTTTATCAATGAAGTAGAAACAGACAGACTTCCATTTACCGACCAGTTTGATGCGGCGCACATTCGCTTCAGCAATATTACGGGGGTTTTAAAAAATGTAAGTTTTGTAAAAGATACGCTTTCTGCGGAGGTACTTTTAGGTACCCTGGAAAGAAGTGGTTTCGAGTTGAAAAAATTACAGGCCAATTTGAAATTTACCCCGGAAAAAATTGAGTTTAACAACCTGGACCTGATTACCAACAAAAGCAGACTGGGTAATTATTATGTGATGAAGTACAATAACTTCAGCCGTGATATGAGTAACTTTTTGCACGATGTTACTTTGGAAGGAAATTTCGTCAACAGCCATTTAAATACAGACGACCTCGCCTTTTTTGCACCTGATTTAAAATCATGGAAAAGGATTTTTGAAATAGAAGGCCTGGCATCGGGAACGATTGATAATTTAACTGCCAAAAAAATGCTTATTAAAAGTGGTAATACATTTTTAGACGGCAATATTTCTTTAAGAGGATTACCCGATATCAACAACACTTTCATTGATTTTAGAGCCAATGATCTGAAGACCACTTTTTCAGACATCAGCACCATTATACCAGCATTAAAAACCATTACAAAACCCCAGCTGGGCAAATTAGGTGATATCCAATACAAAGGAAACTTTACCGGCTTCATCAATGACTTTGTGGCTTTTGGAACCATCAATACAAGACTGGGGATTGTGACGGGCGATATCAATATGAAATTGCCCGCAAATAAACCGCCCGTTTATTTAGGCAAAATTTCTACCAATGGTTTTAAATTGGGTGAATTTTTTAATAATAACCAATTGGGCGCTATTACGTTTAATGGCAAGGTAAATGGACGGGGATTTACTGAAAAAGATATCGATGCTAATTTTGATGGGTTTATAAGTAAAGTCGGATACGCAGGCTACGATTATCAAAACATAGACGTGAAGGGAGATTTTGGTAAAAAAATATTTACCGGCCTTGTTAGTATCAATGATCCCAATTTAAAATTGGATAGCCTGAGAGGCACCATTGATTTGAGTGATACCGTACCGCAATTTGCCTTCAATGCATCACTTCAAAAAGCTGATTTAAAAAAACTAAACTATACCCTGGACGATTTTGTTTTACAGGGACGGTTTGATCTCAATTTTAGAGGTAGTAACATCGATAATTTTTTAGGTGCCGCAAGAATTTATGAGGCTGGTTTGCTTCACAACGAGCAGCGGCTTTCTTTTGATTCGCTGGTACTAAGATCCTCCGTTTTAAACAATCAAAAGTATTTAAGCGTTCGCACCAATGAACTGGATGCCGACCTTACCGGTAATTTTAAAATACTGGAACTCCCCAATGCCTTCAAAGTATTTCTAAGCAAGTACTACCCTACCTATATTGAAAAACCATCCGGTGCAGTGAGCGATCAGAATTTTTCTTTTCTCATAAAAACAAAAGAAGTAGATGCCTATGCGCAACTGCTGGATAAAAAACTTACGGGGTTTAGTAACGCTACCATCACAGGCAATCTTAATCTAAAAGAAAATGATTTAAATGTAAATGTGGATGTGCCTTTATTTTCTTATGATGGAAAATCGTTCAACAATATCCGGCTGGCCAGCAAGGGTAATCTCGATTCTTTAAGGGCGAATATTGATGTGGATGAAATCATCATCAATGATAGCCTCAGGCTGCCGGCTTCCAACCTTGTGTTTACTTCCAAAAACGACATTTCTGATGTAAGTATAAAAACAAGAGCCAGCAAAACATTTGGTGATGCCGCCATCAACGCAAGGGTGCAAACGTTGAAGGATGGTGTAAAAATTTATTTCTTTCCTTCCTCCTTTATCATCAATGAAAAAAAGTGGGAGCTGGAAAAAGATGGAGAATTAACCCTAAGCAAATCTGTTATCAGTGCCAGTGAAGTAAAATTCGTACAAGGCAATCAGCAGATCGTTATATCCACAGAACCTTCGGAAATAGGCAATTCGCATGATGTAGTGATAGGCCTGACAGAGGTGAATGTAAATGATTTTATGCCACTGCTGTTAAAAAATCCAAAGCTGGAAGGACAGATCACCGGGAATATCCGCATACTGGATCCATTTGGAAAACAATTCATAGAAATGGATACCCGCATAAAGGAATTCAGACTGGACGGGGATTCCATTGGCATAGTAAATGGGGTTGGTTCCTACTCCGTTTCTACCGGCATTGCAAAATTTAAACTGGATGCAGAAAACCTCGCAAACAATTTTAAAATTGAAGGCACTTACAATTCTAAAGACAGTACGGAAAACCAGGCGGATATTTCCCTTATATCAAACCGGCTCGACCTTGGTATTTTAAATAATTACCTCGGATCTATTTTTAGTAAAATCACCGGAATTGCAAACACTGCCGATCTGCAGGTAAAAGGAAATTCAAAACATCTTTCCCTTACCGGAACCGCCAACATCACAGAAGCTTCGCTGGTGGTAAACTATACCCAATGCCGGTATAAATTTACAAACGAAACAATTATTTTCAACCCGGACGAAATTGATTTTGGCAATATTATTTTACGGGATACATTGAATAATGTAGCTAACCTCAGCGGCAAAATGTACCATCGTTTTTTTCAAAATTTTTCCTTTGATAATGTAAAATTTGAATCAAATAAACTATTGGTTTTAAATACTACCAAAAAAGACAATTCGATGTTTTATGGAAAAGTGGTAGGAAAAGCAGAAATGACACTGAACGGACCAGTAGAAAATATGATTATGAATATTACCGGCGAACCGTCCCGTGCTGATACCAGTCATATCTATTTATTGAGTGGCAGCAGCGTGGAAAGTGGCGTGGTAGATTACATCGATTTTATACAGTTTGGTAGCAAGATGGAAAATGAATACCGGGGACAGCTTTCAAATAATATCCTGGTAAATATGCTGCTAACGGCTAATCCTTCGTGCAAAATAGATGTGATTTTGGATGAGGCCACCGGTGATATCATTAAAGGAGAAGGAAGTGGACTGCTTAAATTAAGAGTGGGTAACAAAGAGCCGTTAACGATCAATGGCAACTACAATATCACCAAAGGAGAGTACACATTTAATTTTCAGACTTTTCTTAAAAAATACTTTACGGTTAACAGTGGCAGCATTACCTGGACCGGCGATCCACTAAATGCCCGCATTGATATACTGGCTGAATACCTGGCCAACAATGTTAATTTTAAACCCATCTTTACAGGTGGCTTGCAGATCAATCAAAAAGAAGATGTTAGGGTAATTGCACATTTAACAGAAACCCTGCTAAAACCATCCATCGATTTTGAATTTCAATTGCCCGATGCCAGCCCGTTGAAAAATGACTTTGTAATCGCTAAAAGATTACAACAATTTAAAGATGATAAAAATGAATTGAACAAGCAGGTAACCTCCTTACTGCTGTTTAATACTTTTGTAAGCAACGACCAGAGTTTTTTAACTGCCAGTAGTGGTTACAATGTTCTTTCCAGTACCATCGGAGGTGTTGTATCGAATGCCTTGTCGGGATTCTTTAATAAATTTTTGCAGAAGTATATCAAAAACACGTCTGTTTATCTTGATCTGAATACCGGTCTTGAGTTGGAAAGCAATGTTGCAAAACTACAGGCGGCGGCAAAAAGCGGACTTATTTTTACCTTATTAAATGGAAGGCTTGTTATTACAGCCGGTGTAAACCTCGACTATAATAATCCCTATGTAGTAAATACTACCAGAAATAATAATTTGCTGGTAACGCCGGACATTACCGCAGAATGGTTGCTGTCGAAAGATGGCAGGGTAAGACTGGTTGGTTTTAACCGCACCAATTACGATTTGGTAAGCCAGCGTACCAGAACCGGCGTAAGTCTATCTTACCGTAAAGACATTGACAAACTTTCGCAATTATTTACAGCCGATGAGGATAAGAAAAGAAGGAAGTTAGTTAAAGCGTTAACTGCTGGGGAATAGCGCCTTGCTCATGCCTGTTTTTATTACTGCAATTCTTTTTTAAGACAGGAAATCATGTTGGCATAATCCCCATCGATCACTTTTACAATCAATCCTTTTTTATTTATTATCAGGTGTGTTGGATAGTAAGCGATTTTCAATTGCTCCATCAAATATTTTTTTTGATCTGCAACAACGGCATAGTTGAATGTAGTAGTCTTTAAAAATGCGGTTAGGTTTTCTTTAGAGTCGAAAGCTAAACTTACAAAGAGAATATCGGGTCTGTTGCTAAATTGCTTAATCGCATTATTCAAAGCCGGCATCTCTTCCACACATTTGGCACAATGTATAAACCAGCTTTTCAATACAAGCGTTTTGCCTTTGGTATTTTCATTCGTGTACACCTTCCCATTCAAATCTGTAAAATTGAAAGCCGGTAATTCCATTCCTTCCAATTGATAGTTCTTATAAGCATCTTGTCCAAATTGCTTTACCTGCGTTTTGATATCGTCATCCACCAAACCATTCATTTTGTA
Organism: Chitinophagales bacterium; assembly: GCA_038215675.1. Classification (GTDB taxonomy): domain Bacteria; phylum Bacteroidota; class Bacteroidia; order Chitinophagales; family Chitinophagaceae; genus Ferruginibacter. Next base: position 9,766 of record JBBQQP010000001.1, read on the forward strand.
AAGCTGATACTGTATGGATGAGTCCGTCGAAAAAATTCGTAAAGGAATATATGCGCCCGAAATGAGTGATTGCAAAAAAGCGGCCTTATCAATAATTGCAGCATTGGTGTCCAACGGAATATATTCCGCTGATAAATTTATATTGTTATAATTATAGCTCCACCAGCTGTTGAAATCTTTCAAAATCACCGCCGGCTCAGCATGACGGGGCTTATCTACAACACCGTGGGAACAGGATGCGGTGATGATCGCAATTAGCAATGGCAGGATGACTTTTAGTTTCATATAGACAATGAATATTTATAACAAATAATAAATTAGTAGGGAAGTTAAATAATTTAAAGTGGGTGAAACGGGTGCATGTGTAACGGAACGAGTTAGAAAAACAAAAAATTTATACTACTTAAGCGGGCTTGCTGCAAGGCTAGACTTCATTGCTCGTCCTTCCCGAAACGGTTGCTGAATAAAAATATAAATGCAAAAGTTAACAATCAAAAGTTCAGCGATGTTTGTCCGTGTCTGATGAAGTTGAAAGCGACAAAATGCTTATTGCTCCAACGTCCAGCTAACCTTGGTGCAACCCTGACGTTGCCTGCTGGCGTTTGTCATTTGGTTGTCGAAATGTTACAAGTCTTTAGGTGTTTCTTGCCCATAAAGAGTTGCAATATCTTTTTGCGTTCTCGCTAGTTGCAGTAATTTCTTTTGTAAATTATACAATCATCCGTAAGATTTTTTTAATGCTCACTCAGTATATCGTGCCCCATCTTATCCCTTTTGGTAGTCAGGTATTTTTCATTGTGTATGTTGGGTTTTATTTCAATTGGAACTGTTTCTACCACCTCAAGACCGTAGCCCATTAAGCCAGCCCTTTTCTTGGGATTATTGCTCATCAGCTTCATCTTGCTAATACCCAGGTGCCGAATAATTTGCGCCCCTACCCCATAATCTCTTTCATCCATTCCAAAGCCCAATTCAAGGTTGGCTTCTACCGTATCCCGCCCCTGCTCCTGCAATTTGTAGGCTTTCAATTTATTGAGTAATCCTATTCCCCTTCCTTCCTGGTTCATATATAATACCAACCCTTTACCAGCTTGCTCCACCATTTTTAATGCCTTGTGCAACTGGTCGCCGCAATCACAACGCAGCGAACCTAAGATATCCCCGGTCATACAACTGCTGTGTACCCTTACCAAAACCGGTTCATCTTTTTCCCATTCGCCCTTTTTAATGGCCAGATGAATTTCGCCGGTATTGATTTGTTTAAAAGCAATCAATTCAAAATCACCGTATTTAGTAGGCATGTGTACCCGTTCTTCTTCCTTAATCAGCGTTTCTTTTGATAGGCGATAAGCGATCAAATCTTTAATGGAAACCAGTTTCAGATCAAATCTTTTAGCAATTTCTTCCAACTGGGGCAATCGTGCCATGCTGCCATCCTCATTCATAATTTCAACCAACACACCGGCAGGTTCAAAACCGGCAAGTCTTGCAAGGTCGATGGTAGCTTCTGTGTGGCCGGTTCTTCTAAGTACGCCGCCCTTTTTGGCTCTAAGTGGAAAAATATGACCCGGGCGACCAAGTTCTTCCGCTTTTGTAGCAGGATCAACCAGTGCCAGCACCGTTTTTGCACGGTCATGGGCAGAAATACCCGTGGTGCAACCGTGACCCAATAAATCAACACTTACCGTAAAAGGAGTAGCATGCAGGGAGGTATTATCCGATACCATGGCCGGTAATCTTAGCGCATCACACCTTTCTTCAGAGATCGGCACGCAGATCAGTCCCCGGCCATGCGTACTCATAAAATTGATTATTTCCGGAGTTACCGTTTGCGCCGCTGCAATAAAATCGCCTTCATTTTCACGATCCTCGTCATCCACTACAATTACAAGCTTGCCATTCTTAATATCTTCAATGGCACTTTCTATACTATCTAGCATTTTTAAATTTTAGGATGCAAAGTTAACAAGGTTTAGGCTTTCATTTCCCCGACATTGGAAATTGGAGATAATACATAGGTAACGATAATTTAAAATGAAGACTAAGCAGCCTTTACGTTTCGTGGCTTGCCTTTTTAAAATGTTAATCAATTTAACTTCTTTAGGCATTTATTTAGTTTCTTTGCCGCAAAATCAAAAGAGTTCAATTGAAAAAGATTAGATTTCTGCTTCAATGGTGTCTTTTTAAAACAGTTAAATAAATAAATTTTTATTTTAAAGCAAGATTTTAATCCAAACAAACTATTGCATAAAAAAAGTATATGTTAATTTATATAATTTATTTTGCATTTGATTTTCACTTTATTTCAATACTTACACCAGTTTATTAATAAATAATCAACCAGATAATATAAAAAAAGAAATTCAGCAAATTTTTAAAAGGCTTACTAATTTGTTGATAATTACCGGCTCAATCAGAACAATTATAAAGCAACTTTGCGCAAAATTTAAAACAAGTTATGAGACCAAAATTTCACACGCTTACAGCAATATTTGTATTGCTCAGTTTCCTGGGAAATGCCCAGGTTACTACCAGTAGAATTACAGGAACAGTAAAAGATAATTCAAACAAGCCGCTCGATGGGGCTACTATCAAAGTAACAAACGTGCCAACTGGTACTGTTAAAATTACTACCAGCCGTAAGGAAGGAAGATTTGATGTACCCAATCTTGACGCAGGCGGCCCTTACACTGTTGAAGTATCGTTTATAGGCCAAACAATTACTACAAAAACAGATATTTACCTCCAACTGGGCAATACTGAAAATTTGGATTTTGTTGCAGTTGGCAAGTCGACTGAATTACAAAACGTGGTTGTAACATCTGCCAGATCCAGCAGAACAATTAAAAGTGGTACCTCTTCCAACTTCAACCAGCGGATTATTTCTGCCATTCCAAATATTAGCAGAAATATTTCAAATATTACTACTTTAACTCCGCAAGCAGGTGGTGGCAATAGTTTTGGCGGTAGAGACGGCCGTTACAATAACATACAGATAGATGGTGCCAATTTGAATAACAACTTTGGCTTATCCTCTAGTTTATTGCCAGGTGGTGCTATTCAACCCATTTCATTGGATGCAATTGATGAAATATCGATCAATGTGAGTCCATTCGATGTTCGCCAGGGTAACTTTACTGGCGCTGGTATCAGTGCTACTACCAGAAGAGGTACTAACACTTTACAAGGTAGTGTGTACGGGTTTTATCGCAATCAATCCTACCAGGGAAAAAAGGCAGTAGGCCAAAAAATTCCAACGCTGGTTAAAGCATCTTCAAAAATTGTAGGTGCCCGCATTGGTGGTGCAATCATTAAAAACAAATTGTTTTTCTTTGTGAGTGCTGAACAGGAGGACCGTGACGCTCCAGGTATCGTTTGGAAAGCTACCCGCCCGGGAGCAACAGCTGATGCCAACACTTCAAGAACATTCGCTACTGATTTAGATGCGGTAAGTAATTTCCTAAGAACAAATTATGGTTACGAAACAGGCCCTTACGAGGATTTAGGAAATTTCCAGACTGCTAATAAAAAGATTTTAGGTCGTTTAGACTGGAATATTAATTCAAAACACACGGCTTCCTTTAAATACAATTATTCGAAAACGGATGACGACCAATTGTTAAATGGAACGAGTGCTCCCAATCCAAGATCAGCAAGTAACAGGTGGAGTCCAAATAGTATGAGTTATGAAAATTCAAACTATGCAAATACCAATCAATTAAGTACGTATGCGTTTGAATTAAAAAGCAATTTTAATAGAAGGTTATCCAACCAGTTTATTGCAACTTACACCAATGCAAATGATCCAAAAAGAAGCACTAATTCTTCGATTTTTCCTTTTATAGATATTAAAAAAGGGGGCGATTCTTATATCAGTGCCGGGTATGAACTTTTCTCTTTTGGAAATAATGTGCAAAACAACACGTTAACCATTAATGAGAATTTAACCTACAGTACCGGAAAACATGTAATCACCGCAGGTGTTAGCTACGAAAAAATTTATGTAAAAAATCAATTTTTACGGTATGGCACCAGTTATTATCGCTACGATTCACTGAATCAGTTTTTAAACAACCAGGCTCCTTCTGCATTTGCATTAACCTATCCATACGCAGGCCAGAAGCCGTTTGTGGAACTTGATTTTGCACAGTTCAGTTTATATGGTCAGGACGAAATACAGGTAACAGATCGTTTTAAATTAACTGCCGGGTTACGCATTGACCGCCCGGTTTTCGTAAATAGTTTAACAGCCAATGCTTCAGTAAGTGCATTGACATTTGGTGATCTTGAAGGCAAACCACTGAAACTTGATGTTGGCGGATGGCCGAAAGAAAGATATTATTTTAGCCCAAGATTGGGCTTTAACTGGGATGTTGAAGGTGATAAAAATCTCATTCTTCGTGGAGGTTTAGGTGTGTTTACCGGAAGATTTCCCTTTGTTTGGTTTACCAACCAGCCAAGCAATAGTGGTGTAATCCAAAATACAGTTGAGTTAACTACTGGTTTAGCCAATTACAGGTTTGATGCAGATCCAAATAAATACTTGGGTAATTTTCCATCTGCTCCAGGTCTTGTAGCACCAGGTTCAATTGCAGTGGTAGATAAAAACTTTAAGATGCCACAGGTATTCAGGGTGAGTGCAGCGGTGGATAAGAAATTAGCCAATGACTGGACTTTAACCATTGAAGGTATTTACAACAAAGACATCAATGCGCTGTTGCAATACAATGCCAACCAAAAAGCTCCGGTTGGGGTTACTACAGGTGGAGACGCCAGACCTTTATTTGGTAACACAAATGCTTTAAGAAGATTCAATGTTGGGACTGCAGAGGCGATGGTATTAACGAATACAAAGAAAGGTGGTGCAGGTATCGTAACCGTTCAGGTTTCAAAAAGATTTAATAAAAACTGGGATTTAAGTGTTGCCTACACACATACTGAATCATTTGATTTGAGTGGCAATCCTGGTTCTCAGGCTTCCAGTGCCTGGAGCAATATTCCAAGCGTAAGAGGAAATAACAACCTTGATCTGGCTTACAGTGATTTTGGTACGCCAAATCGTTTATTAGCCTATGCTACCTACAAAGTAAGTTGGGCTAAATATTTGGCTACCAGCTTCTCATTGGTTTATACCGGTTATGAGCAAGGTCGTTTTGGATATCGCTATTCAAACGACTACAACCAGGATGGTGTTACAAGTGACCTGATTTATGTTCCAAGAAATGCATCTGAAATTACCTTCGTTCAAAATGGCGCATTTACACCGAAACAACAAAGTGATGCTTTCTTTGCCTATGTAGCACAGGATAAATACCTTTCTAAAAAACAAGGACAAACTGTTGATAGAAATGGTGCAAAATTCCCTTGGTTCAGCAACCTTGATTTGAGAATCTTACAGGATATCTTACCGCTTTCCAAACACAGGAATTATGGTTTGCAGATAAGCCTGGATGTAGAAAATTTCACCAATATGTTGAATAACGATTGGGGTGTTTCAAAAAGGTTGACTTACAACAATGGTGCAATATTACAAACTGTCGCTGCTCCTACGGCCATCACTGCTGCAACTTACCGTATGCAGCTCGTGTCAGGTGCTTTGCCGGTTAGTACTTTTACAAGTAATGTTACCGCTTTTGATACATACAGAATGAACTTAGGTTTAAGATTGACTTTCTAAAGGAAGGTTTTAGGTTTAAATTATAGGATTACATATTTCGATTGCATAAAGAAACGCTATGAGTAAAATCATAGCGTTTTTTTATGCAATTTATGTTTGATGAAATTTCAATTATCGTAACTATTATTTCATTAAAAATTAAGGTTTTCCGTAAAAAAATAGCAGTTCACAAATTGATAAAAGGCTTAACAATTTGATGTTATCCATTGGCTCAATTAGAACCATTATACTAACAACTTTGCGCAAAATTTAAAAAACAGCAAGATTTATGAGAACAAAAATTAATGTCCTAACCGCAATATTTTTATTGCTCGGTTTCCTGGTAAAAGCCCAGGAGACTACGTCAGAAATACAAGGGTTTGTATCTGACTCAAAAGATGCGCCGTTAGCGGCTGCTACCATTATTGCAGTTCATACACCCACCGAAACAAAATATATTACCACTAGCAGAAGAGATGGCCTGTACAACTTACCAAATTTACGCATTGGTGGTCCTTACACCGTTTCCGTTAGCTCGGTAGGTTACAAAGATCAAAAACAGGATAATATCTCCCTTTTGTTAGGACAAGAATTTAAAGCAGATTTTAAATTACAGCAAAGCGCAGCAACCCTTACCGAAGTAGTAATAACCGGTACTGCGCAAGGCAAGGTTTTTAACAGTAACCGCACTGGTAGCCAGGAAACCATCAGCCGAAATCAGATTGAAAGGCTACCAACAATCAGCCGGTCTTTTAGTGATTTTACAAAACTTACACCTTCCGCAAACGGACAAAGTTTTGGTGGTGTCAGCGGTTCATATAACAATCTTACGGTAGATGGTGCAAATTTTAATAATGCTTTTGGATTGGCTGCCGGACTTGGTGGTCAAACAAATTCACAACCAATCAGTATAGATGCCGTTGAGCAGATACAGGTTAATATTTCTCCCTATGATGTACGCCAGGGAAGCTTTACAGGAGCTGGTATTAATAGTGTAACAAGAAGTGGTACCAATAAATTCAAAGGTTCTGTTTATAATTTTACACGTTCTGAAAATACCCAGGGGTATAAAGTGAATGCTGCCAAAGCGGTAAAAACACCGATCGATTACAACCAGTTTGGTGCTTCTGTTGGCGGCCCTATTATTAAAGACAAAGTTTTCTTTTTTGGAAGTTATGAGCAGGAGAAAATAAGCCTGCCAGGCACGCCTACTTTCAGGGCTGCAAAGCCTGGCGAAGTGAGTGATAACGTAAGTATTTCACAAGCTACTACTACCGACCTTGATGCCTTGAAATCTTTTTTAATTAGCAAGTTTAATTACGACCCAGGTCAATACGATAATTATAAGTACAGAACAGAAAGTAAAAAAGCAACAGTACGTTTAGACTGGAATATCAACAGTAAAAATACATTCACTGTAAAATACAATTACTTAAAATCATTAAGGGACGTAGCTGCGAGTAACAGTGGTGCCCAGGGATCACGCCAACCGAGCAGCACGGGAATGCCTTTTAGTGGTAATGGCTACACCATCAATAATAATTTCAATATTTTTATCGCAGAACTAAATACTCGCTTAAGTAACAGGGCAAGTAATAAACTACAGGTTGGTTATACTGCTTTAAGAGATTTTAGAACAAGCCAGGGTGGTGGTAAAGATTTTCCATTGGTAGATATATTGAATGGCCAGGGACAAACGCTTACTTCTTTTGGATACGAGCCCTTTACTTACAACAATAAATTAAATTCAGATATTTTTCAATTTTCAGACATATTTACAATGTACAAAGGGTCGCATGAAATTACTGTAGGAACCCAAAATTTTGTAAAGAAATTTGAGAATGGTTTTGCTCCAAATTACAACGGCCTTTTTCGTTTTAATACCCTGGCAGATTTTTATGCTGCTGCCAATAATCCTTTTGTATCTTCAGCCCAGCCGGGCACGCAAACAGCTACATTGCGCCGTCTTTCTTACGCTTCTACCAAAGATGGTAGTTTTCCCTTCGCTAAAATCGGAGCTGTTGAATTAGGATTTTTTGCACAGGATAAATGGCGCATCAAACCAAACTTTACGCTTACCTACGGCCTTCGTGCAGACATACCTATTTTTGATAATCAATTTACTACCAACGACAGTTTAAAAGCATTGACATTTAGAAATGGTATTAAAGTAGATGTAGGACAAAAACCTCCGACAAATATTTTGTGGAGCCCTAGAGTAGGTTTTAACTGGGATGTTAATAACGATAAAGTAACACAGGTAAGAGGTGGATTTGGAATATTCAGCGGACCGCCACCTTTTGTATGGATCAGTAACCAGGCTGGTAACAATGGCGTTCAATTTGGTTCTTTCTCTTTTGGTAATGGTACAACTACCGTTAACCAACCTTTTTCTCCGGATGTAAATGCATTCAGGCCGCAAGGGGGATTGTTATCTACCAGTTATAACGGTGCAGTAACAGACAAGGATTTTAGATACCCGCAGAATTTTAAAGCCAGCCTTGCAGTTGATAGAAAATTACCTGGTAACTGGACGGTTACTGTTGAAGGAACCTATAATAAAGATATCAATGCGGTATATTTTCAAAATATAAATCTACCCGCATCAGGTAACACATTAGTAGGTGCTGATAACAGAATTCGTTATAGTACGGCCCAGATTTATGCAGGTAGTACACTTACCAATCCAAACATTAGTGATGCCATCTTAATGAAAAATTCAAATAAAGGCTACGGTTATTTTTTAACCTTACAGGCTCAAAAAACTTTGAAGAATTTTACAGGAAGTGTTGCCTATACCTATAGTCAGGCAAAAACAATAAATGATGGTGGTTCTATTGCGCAAAGTAACTGGAGAGACAGGTCTGTGGAAGGTGATCCAAATGCAAACGATCTTAGTTATGCAAATTTCTATCAACCTCACCGAGTGATTGCTTATGGTACTTACAGGAAAGAATATGCTAAATATTTTGCTACTTCTATTGGACTTACTTTTGAAGCAGCGGCAAATAATACTGGTTCATACACCTACAATGGAGATGTAAACAATGATGGGTCCGGTGGTAACAATGACCTTATATATATACCAAGAAATCAATCAGAAATAGTATTGGTTAAATCAAGTGTTACCGATCCAAGATCAACAGACCAGATTTGGAATCAACTCAATAATTTTATAAGTCAGGATGTTTACCTAAGTAAAAGAAGAGGAAGCTATGCAGAGCGCAATGGCGCTTTAGCTCCTTACTTCAAAAAACTAAATATTAATATAACACAGGATTTCTTTTTTACAATGAAAGATAAAACCAGGCATACATTGCGTTTAACAATGGATATTTTTAATGTTGGTAATTTGCTTAACAAACAATGGGGTGTTACAAGGGTGTTTAATAACACGGCCCCTATTAGATTTGTAGGCATTAGTTCAGATGGTAAACCAGCCTTTACATTCCCTTATCTTGATAACACGAACCAGGTGCCGTTAGCTAACAGCTATAGAGATAACCTTGGGATTGATAGTCGCTGGCAAATGCAGTTAGGTGTACGTTACTTGTTTAATTAATCATCAAAAAATAAAAAAATAAAAAAATGAAATCAATTATAAAAAATTCATTATTTACAATAGTTGCTGTAGTGGCTATTATAAGTTGCACCAAAAATAATGATGATATGAATGCGGCAGCTAATACTGCCAACACTGCTGCTGCAACATTTTCGTTAAACAACAGAATCCTGGCTGGCTTTGTAATAGACTCTACTTCTATTCCGAATCTACCGGTTGGTACATTACCTGGAGGCTATAATAAATTTAGAAAGCAGTTGACGTATGATACCATTTCCAGTGCCAATAAACCCAGATTATATAGTGTAGGCGATACGATCATTGTACTTGCTTATGTAAAGGGTGATGATATTGCAATTGCTACCAGAAGCATCAACTTTAAGTTTTTTGCGGTACCAACATTTTTCACTGCAAGTGGCAACTGGATAAGGAATACCACCAATCCACCGCAGTCGCCCATACAATCCGCAGAAGATTCCATACGTGGATTTGCACCACGATCGATTGATGTGTTTAGCACTGTTAGCAGGCCTGTTATCACAGAGATAACAGATACACTTGTAAGGATAAAAAAAGTTGGAACAGAGCAAGTAAATGGTATTGGCAACACCACCTACCTGGTGCAGTTGAATTATGTAATACCTGTTGCATTATCCGGTAAACTAACCTCTATTAATTTCGCGGTGGGCACAGGTAATTTAAGAAATGATCTTGGAAATGTAAACTGGAATTACGCTTTTAGAGTGAGGTAATTTCTAAGGGCTTAGAGTAAAGCTTTCTATTCCGTTATAAATCTGTATTTGCATTACCCAAAAAAGCCCCTCAATTTTGCAGGGGCTTTTTTAATAATTACTTATTCTGTTAAAAAATGTCATGGCATTTTCCATGGCATTTTTTAATGCACTTTATATTTTCAAAAAATTGAATTAAAAAATTCTTCTGAAAGATTGCGAGCCTCCATTACAATGCATTAGAGCAACTTTAATACATTGTGCCATCATAAAAACCTACCATTTGATTTCAAAGCTACTCCTTCTCTGCTGTTGCATCACCGGTACATTTGTTGTAAAATCAACTGCACAGGAGTTTAGGCTTACAGGCAAAATAATGAATGCGGCGTTGGAACCAATGTCCTATACTTCGATTAGTATTAAAGAACTACAAACCGGCACCACCACAGATACCAAAGGCGATTTTAAATTTCAGCTGGAAGCAGGTAAATACGATGTGGTAGTTTCAATGATAGGTTACAAAACACAAGTGATTACCCTTACTATCATCCAGGATTATGCGCTGAATATTATTTTGCAGGAAGACAACAAGCAATTACTTGGCGATGTTCAAATTATTGGCACCAGGAAAGACCATGCAGAAGAGATTGTACGAAACGTAATCCACAACAAGGAGGCACTGCTTAACAATGCAAAAACATACAGTTGCAATGTGTACATAAAAGCATCGGATCAAACCAGCTTTAAAACCAAACCGAAAAAAAATAGTAAGGATACCACCAGCGCCGAACAAAAGGCGTTGGCTGCAATGAATATGGCAGAGGTTTACCTGAAGGCAGACTACAGTTTTCCCGACAAAATAAAAGAAGAAAGAACGGCAGTAAAAATAAGAGGGAACAGTGAAAGCCTTTTCTATTTAACTACTACGGACGGTGATTTTAATTTCTATAAAAACCTGGTACAGCTTCCTGCGCTCTCTGCCATGCCCATGCTTTCGCCCATCAGCAACAGCGGCCTGGTGGCTTACAAATACAAAACATTGCGGATTAGAAAAGAAAATAACAGAACCATTTACACCATCAGGGTTACGCCCACCAAATTGGGTAATGCACTGGTAACTGGCGAAATGGAAATCATGGACAGCGCCTGGGTTCTGCTGAGTTCTCATTTTGAATTACCCAAATTCCATTTAACCGAATATGATTTTTTTGCTGTAGACCAACAGTATGAATGGGTTAATGACAAAGCATGGATGCCCGTGAGGCAGGATTTTACCTATCTCACCAAAGCTGGTAAAGGTTCGCTCAGCGGGCAAACCATTGCCATCTTCAGCGATTATAGTATCGACACCAGCTTTGCAAAAAAGCATTTTACAACTGAAATAAGTTCTACTGCGCAATTGGCTTATGAGCGGAATAGCAGCTTTTGGGACAACATTAGAAAAGAGCCATTAACAGCAAAAGAAATTCAATTCATTTATTTTAAGGATAGCATAAAAAGGGCACATACTACCACTTACTATTTAGATTCGGTAGACAAGTACAACAACAAAATAACGTTGAAAAAATTATTCATTCAGGGAATTGATAACCACAACTGGAGGAAGGAACGGGTGATGATTTTTGCCAGTATTCCAGAACTATACATGCCCTTGCAATTGGGTGGCGGAAGAGTTGGCTACAATTTCTTTCTCAGTAAAATTTACAAAAACAAAAAGAATATTTCGCTGAGTACGAGGTTGAATTATGGGTTCCGCAATAAAGATATCCAGGGGGCCGTTGGTTTTAGAAAACTATACAATCCATTTAACAGGGGCTATTACACCATCAACGTGGGCAGAGAATTTGGGCAGATATTTGAAGGCGACGCCTGGATCAATCAATTGAAACGAAGTAATATTTTTTTAAAAGAAGGAGTTGAATTTGGCCACCAGGTAGAGTTGCTAAACGGACTGGTGCTGCTGAACAGATTGGAGTTTACGGCAAGAAAAAGTGTGGCCGATTATAAAACCAACAATAAATATGATTCATCGTGGATAGGATCAAGCCTTACCAACAATGTGGCCGTACAATTTGATCCTTACGATGCATTCTACAATACCATTGGCCTGGAATATACACCCAGGCAAAAATACATTCGGGAACCAAAGGAAAAACTAATACTGGGTAGTAGCTGGCCAACTTTTAGCGTAAGCTGGAGAAAAGGAATTCCTAAAATTTTTGGTAGCGAAATTGATTTTAATTACCTGGAGTTTGGTGTAGAACAAAAATTGAAATTGGGTCTGGCCGGCGAATCAAGATATACTTTTACCAGTGGATCATTTTTAAGCAGGAAAGATTTACGACTGGTAGATTATAAATTTATGCGCCAGGGCGATCCATTGCTTTTCTCCAATCCTACCATGAGTTTCCAGGCATTGGATTCTACGTTTCCTGCGTTCAAAAGATTTTATGAAGGACATTACCTGCACCAGTTTCACGGGGCGATTCTTAACAAAATACCCTTGCTCAAAAAATTGAATTTGCTGGAGGTAGCAGGTGGAGGTATTCTATATTTACCGGAACGGAATCTAAAATATGCAGAAGTATTTTTTGGGGTAGAAAAAGTAATTCGCTTCTGGAGAGAACGCTATAAAATTGGCGGTTATGTTGTAAGCAGTGTAGCCAATCAATACAGCAATCCGATACAGTTTAAAATTGGGATTGAAATGTTTAATAAGCGGAAGAATAGTTGGTATTGAATTAATTTGAAAATGGCTCGATGGCTTAATTACTCAATGAGGGAAGTAAAATTTAAAAGTAAAACAAGGAGCGATTTTCCAATGGAGTGAATACTTTGAAAACGTTTTGAATCTACATTGAGAAATTGAGTCATTGAGTCATTGAGAAATCTTTTCTTCCCCATCCCCATTTTAAAAAATCCGGAAACGATCTTGCCCAGGTTGGCACATCGTGTCTGCCATCCTCAAGCTCCAGGTATTTTATATCATGATTGCCATAGCCTTTTATCTTCAACGCCTCAATTAAACTGGTGGTATCATCAATGGCATCAATGATTCCATTGTTATTTCTATCTGCCGTTTCATCCTGCGTACCTACTTCAAAAAAGAATTTTAACCAGGGATAATATTGGCCCTCTTTCACCTGTCGGTGCATGATCCTGTGGATGCTTTCATCAAAATCAATATCATCCTGGCATTTATCCCGCCACCAAAATGAACCACTAAAAACCCCGGCCAATTTAAACTCCTTTGGATTGTTCCATACGATGTCCATGGCACTTAAACCACCCAGGGAAAAACCTGCATACGACTTGTCTTTAAAAGAATTTACCTGGTAATTTTTCCGGATAAACGGCAGCGCTTCTTCAAACACAAAGCGAGTGTAATGTGCAGCTTTTGCACCCCGACCTTTATAGTCCAATATTTTTCCAGTGCCATATTCATTCTTCCTGTCTTCGGAACAATGAAAACCTACACAGAACAATGGCTTTATCTCATTCTGTTCGTGTAGGTTTTGTAAAATGGTTTTAAAGTTCATTGTAACCAAATCCTGCCCGTCGTTGATCAATAGTAAACTCATATTTTCCGAAGCAATCATTGACTCCTGAAAGTAGCAATCCATCTTAACTTCCCTGCTTAAATATTCGGAGTAAATGACGTGATTATCTACAATAATATTGGTGTTTGTATTCTTAAGCATAGCACCAAAATTAAGTAAAAAGCATTAGACCGTGGAAGGTGGAAGGTGGACGGTGGAAGGCTGAAGGCGAATGGCTGAATGCAGAAGGAGTATTCAAACTGCGGTAATTAGAATTTAAAAGAAGAATAAAAAGCAGCAGCAATTTTAATCTTCCAGCTTAACCTTCGTTTTCACATTTTCCCCTTTGCCTTCTGCCTTATGCATTCGGCTTTTGGCCTTCCGTCCCGAAGTATTATTTGGTTTATTAAGTCGTTAAAAATATATTTGAATAGTATTGAATTTCAACTTAGACCCACAATCCATCATTTCATTGTAAAAAGACTTTTTATGAAAAAAATCGGCATCCTGCATGGAAAAGAGAGAAGCTTTCCGGAAGCTTTTGTAGCCAGAGTAAATAGTAAAAACGTGGAAGGCATCATGGCCGAGCCTGTAAAGATTGATAAAGTAATACAGGGAGAAAGCAGTGGCTATGCGGTGATCATTGATCGCATATCACAGGACGTTCCGTTTTACCGGGCGTTTCTAAAAAATGCTGCATTGTGTGGAACGGCGGTCATCAACAATCCTTTTTGGTGGAGTGCTGATGAGAAGTTTTTCAACAATTGCTTATCTACCAAAATTGATGTACCAGTCCCCAAAACAGTTATTTTACCTTCAAGGGAATTGCCAGCTGATACTACAGATGAATCGTTCAGCAACTTATCATATCCTTTGGATTGGGAGGGTATCTTTAAATACATTGGCTTTCCTGCCTATATGAAACCCTTTGCCGGCGGAGGCTGGAAGAGTGTTTACAGAATATCTGACATGGATGATTTTTTTGACAAACATGGCGAAACAGCAGAACTTGTAATGATGTTGCAGGAGGAAATTATTTTTGAAGAATATTATCGTTGCTATTGCATTGGAGGTAAATATGTTCGCATCATGAGTTACGAACCACGCAACGAACATCATCTCAGGTATGTTGCAGACTTTCAACCGTCTGCCGAAAAACTGCAGATGATGACTGATATTGTACTAAAGATCAATCATTACTTAGGCTATGATTTTAATACCGTGGAACTGGCTTTGAGAGATGGCGTTCCCTTCGCCATTGATTTTTGCAACCCGGCACCGGATGCAGAAAGAGCCAGTGTGGGTGACGAAAATTTTGAGTGGGTAGTAGAAACGTCGGCCAATTATGCCATTGAAAAAGCATTGGCTCAAAAAGATAACCATGACAATCTTACCTGGGGCAAATACATTAGCAGAAGTGCGAATAAACAAACACTTTATTAATGTATAATGGTGGAGTGATAATTGCGTAAATTTAAGCTGGCTGATAAATACAGGCAGCAATAAAAAAGAACCATTGTATTAAAATTGACACAATACCTTTTTCAATAGCAACTGCTGATTATGGTAAAAAAGAACGGAAAATATTTAACCATCCTGAAAGAAGATTTCAGCGAAATAAAAGTAGCAGAACCCGACAGCCCCTACGGATTTACCTATGCCGATTATTTAACATGGAATTTTAAAGAGCGGATTGAGTTAATCAGGGGTAAGATTTTTAAGATGTGTCCGGCTCCATCTTTTATACACCAGCGGATAGTTTTAAATATTGCAATAAAGTTCCAAAATTTTCTGGATGGCAAACCTTGTAAATGTTTTCTTTCACCGATTGACGTTAGGCTAAAAGGTAAACCCTTTAGGAAGAAAAAAAGAAGAGATGATCAAATTACAACTGTAGTGCAGCCAGATTTTATTGTAGTGTGCGATGAAGAAAAACTGAGGGATAACCGGAGTGTGGATGGAGCACCGGAACTGGTAGTAGAAATATTAAGTCCGGGCAACACCCATACAGAAATCAAATACAAATTTGAATTGTATGAAGAAAATGGTGTGCTGGAATATTGGGTGGTGTACCCGGAATATCAGCAAATTTATGTGTACCTGCTAAACGAAGAGGATGAATTTGGTAAACCCACACTTTATGAAGCGAGCGAAAGTATTTCATCCAAAGTAATAAAAGGCTTTAAAATTCCAATGAAGGAACTTTTTAAATTGTAATGAAACCGAACAGGTTAATCAAAACTAAAAAGCGTTATTGTTAAATTGAGAACGAGCATTGACTTTAAAAAATATCCATTATCAATAATCAAATTATCATATAAAATGGCCAGCATTTCGTTTAAAAATTTCACAGTAGGGGTAGAGGAAGAGTATATGGTAATAGACCCTGTATCAAGGGAATTGAAAAGCCATGAACAAAAAATTGTGCAGGAAGGGCAAAAAATAATTAAAGACAAAGTAAAAGCAGAAATGCACCAGGCGGTGGTAGAAGTGGGTACAGATATTTGCCAGGACGTAGATGAAGCGTTTATGGATGTATCAACGCTTCGCAAAACAATCAGCAGTATTGCGAACAACCTGGGTCTAAAAATAGGCGCTTCCGGCACACACCCTTTCAGTCATTGGGAAAGCCAACTGATAACAGATCATGCCCGCTACAATGAAATTGTAAATGAACTACAGGAAGCCGCCCGCAGTAACCTTATTTTTGGCTTGCATGTGCATGTAGGTATGGAAAACAGGGAGATGGCCATTCACATAGCCAATTCGGCCCGCTATTTTTTACCACACGTATATGCATTGAGTACCAACTCTCCTTTTTGGGAAGGCAGGATTACCGGTTACAAATCGTTTAGAACAAAAGTATTTGATAAATTCCCCAGAACCGGCATACCCGATTATTTTGAAAGTATTGAAGCCTACGAAAGCTATATTAAGCTATTGGTAAAAACCAATTGCATAGACAATGCTAAAAAAATATGGTGGGATCTTCGCGTACATCCATTTTTTAACACCGTTGAATTTCGCATTTGCGACATCCCACTTACCGTGCATGAAAGCATTGCAATTGCTGCGCTGTTTCAGGCCATTTGTGCCAAACTTTATAAATTAAAAAGTCAGAATCTAAATTTCATGATGTACTCCCGTGCATTGTTAAACGAAAATAAATGGCGTGCCAGTCGCTATGGCATTGATGGCAGTATGATCGATTTTGGCAAAGAAACCGAAGTGAACACCAGGGTACTGATCTATGAACTACTGGATTTTGTGGATGACGTAGTACCGCATTTAGGTAGTAGGCATGCAATCAATCATGTACACAAAATATTGGAAAATGGCACAGGTGCAGACAGGCAATTAAAAGTGTACCAGGACACCGGAAGCCTTGTAGATGTAGTAGATTATATTCAGGAAAGTTTTCTTTCTGGTTTATAAAAGCGTTTAGTTCACTATAAGATTAAGCGCTAAAAAATGGAATTCAGGTGCCTCAAATAATCATTTAAACCTTTCCAACTACCATACTTAACCTGCCCGTTTTTTAATTTTTCGAAGCGGGTTTCCAACCACTAGGAATTTGGATGCCGGTGAGTTGATCTAGCCTCACGAACAAGGTTTATAAAAAAATATTAAATTTGCAGCATGAATGAAAGTGAAAAGCAGCCAATGCGGATAGCAATTTTAGATTTATACGATGGTGTTGCCAACCAGGGGATGCGTTGTATCAGGGAAATTTTAAACCAGTACAGCGATTACACCAATGTAGATATTAGCTGGGATGAATTTGATGTTCGTCAAAAAAATGAAGTTCCGGATCTTTCTTACGATATTTTTATTTCCAGCGGCGGGCCAGGAAGCCCCCTGGAAAGCATTGGCACCGAATGGGAAAATGTTTATTTCAACTGGCTCAACCAGATAGAAACCTGGAATAACAATAAGGCAAATGTTCAAAAGAAATTTGTTTTCTTCATTTGTCATTCTTTTCAACTCGCCTGCAGGCACTACCAGGTGGGTAATCTTTGTAAAAGAAAAAGTACTGCATTTGGCGTATTTCCGATTCATTTATTAAAAGATGGAAAACACGAATTGGTCTACAATGGAATGAAAGACCCGTTTTATGCGGTGGATAGCCGGGATTACCAGGTAATTGAACCCAACCACCCTCAACTGAATGCGACCGGCGCTAAGGTGCTGGCCATAGAAAAAGAAAGGCCGCATGTAATGTTGGAAAGAGCCATCATGGCCGTTCGGTTTGATCCATACATGATTGGTACCCAGTTTCACCCCGAAGCAGATGCCGTCGGCATGAGCATGCATTTGCAAACAGCAGAGAAAAAGAAAACCGTGATAGAAAATTATGGATTTAAAAAATGGGCAAGCATGATTGAACACCTGAACGACCCAGATAAAATCATGTATACTTACGCACACATACTTCCTAATTTTCTCTCCATAGCAGTAAAAAGCCTTCAAGCAGTTGAAGTTTAAATTGTAGCGCTGAAGGCGAACTATAAAAATAAAAGACTGCCGCTGTTTGTTATAAAAGCAGCCACCCGAAAGCCAGCTGTATAATGACTTGCTGTTAAATGCCCAGGAGGCTTTGAATGGTATTTCCAAATGCTTGTGGCATGCGAACGTGAAGTATGATTATTATGTTTATTTTTAACTTGCTAAATCAGACCTTCATATAAATCTATCATCATTCATGCAAAAGGAATTACGTCAGCAGTTTAATGCTAATTATAGCGAGGCAAAGTACCTCGCTTACCTGGCAAAATTGAATAGCCTGCATCCCGGCGCACTGGATTTTAGAAATGCAGAAACCCCCATTTATATCCCGAAGGACTTTACAAAAAAAATGCTGGCTGCCTGTGAGGACATCATTGATGTAATTGTTGACCCCCGTTTTAAGTCCCTTACCGAACGAGCCATCCCGGCAGATATAAGCATCACCCACGAAAAGGGCTATTCCGACTTTATTGCATTTGATTTTGGTATCTGCGAAAATGGAGAAGGAGAACTTGAGCCACAGTTAATAGAGATGCAGGGATTCCCTACCTTGTTTGCCTTCCAGGCTTTTCATACTGCCATTACCCGCTCCTATGCTGAAGTGCCTGATACGCATAGTGCTTATTTAAACGGATATACAGAATCAAGTTATTTGCAATTATTAAAAGATATTATTGTTGGCGATCTTGACCCGGCAAATGTAATATTGCTTGAAATTTATCCCGACCAACAAAAAACCAGGGTTGATTTCTATTGTACCGAAGATGTGCTGGGTATAAAAACCGTTTGCCTCACCAAATTAATGGGGGAAGGAAACCAATTATTTTATGAAGCCAATGGAAAAAAAATCCCGGTTAAAAGAATCTATAACCGGTTAATATTTGATGACCTGCATCAACAGGAAAACCTCGGCAAAATTATTGACTTCAACCACCCATGGGAAGTAGAATGGGTGCCACATCCGAATTGGTTTTACCGCATCAGCAAGTTCACCCTTCCACTGATCAGGAATGCGTATGTGCCGGCAACTTTTTACCTGGATGAAATAAAAGAGATACCTGTTGATTTGCATAACTATGTGTTGAAACCGTTGTTTTCGTTTGCAGGCATGGGAGTAGTAATTGACGTAACCCCGGCAGATATTGACAATGTAAAAGATCCACAAAACTGGATTTTGCAGCGAAAGGTTAAATATGCGGATGTAATTGAAACACCGGATGAACCAGCCAAGGCAGAAATCCGATTGTTTTATTTTTGGAAAGATGGCTGGGCAAGACCAAAAGCAGTCCATAATTTATCAAGATTGAGCAAAGGGAAGATGATTGGTACCCGCTACAATAAAGATAAAACCTGGGTAGGCGGCACGGTAGCTTTTTTTGAACAATAAAGCGGTGAATGGTGAAAGGTCAATTGGGAATGGTGAATAAATAAGAACGCAAAAAAATACCGGAAGTTTTACTCATTGCTCACGCATAACTCATTCACTACTCATCATTCATTTCTCATCTTTGATAACTCATTACTCATCATTCATAATTCATCATTCATATCTCATCACTCATTTCTCATCCTCATTCACTCATTAATTAAATAACGCTATATGAAACCCGGACTTGCCAGATTTGAATACTTTCTAAATCAATTGCAACCGATTTTAACTACGGCTGCGAAACAAAAAAACCCTGCCCTGTGGCTATACCGCAATAACGCCCGTACACCCCTGTTTATGTTGGAAGCATTGGCAAAAATGTATGCTGAATTTCACAACGGTAAAAAATTCAGTAAAATAGATAACCATTTTAAATTACTGGAAGATACCATCGGAGCGATTGATTATTATGATATGATTGCCAATGACCTGGTAAGCAACAAAAAAATACCGGTTGACGTCATTAATTACCTCCATGCACAAAGCAGGGAAAAGATTCAAAGTCTCAATGAAATTTTAACTGAAAATGAATGGTTGCTGCCCAATAAAAACCGCATCACAAAAATTAAAAAAAAGCTGAGCGAAGCTGACTGGCTAAATGAAGAAGATGAAATGAAAGCAATTTTAGAATTTTATGGCGAATCGATCTACGAAATCGTGGAGTTTACTGAAAATACAAATTATGAGTTTGACAATATGGAAGATGATGTACATGAATTGCGCCGAAAGCTTCGTTGGTTGAGCATCTATCCGCAAGCACTGCGGGGCGCCATTCAACTGGAGAAAAACAATACCCCGCCTAAACACCTGGCAAAATACTGTACCAAAGAAATTACCACTTCTCCTTTTAACAAAATGCCGGAACAAGGGTTGGCTCAACATACACTTTTGTTGGATCAACATTACTTTTTTGCATTGAGTTGGATGATTGCAGAACTTGGAAATTTAAAAGACAGCGGATTACACGTGATCGCTATTAAAGAAGCCTTGCAGCAAACCACTCCTGCCATCAACGATGAGGCCGCATTTAAAAAAACATACCAGCTGCTTGGAAATACCCAGCCCAAATTAGAAGTGCTACTTGATAATGCGGGCAACATTTCGAAAACCTATTTTAAAGAACAAAATTTGGAGCACCTTGTAATTGGTATCAACAAAATAAAGTAACAATTTCATTTCTACCCCTTCATAAAAAAGCCCCAACTTAAAGTTGGGGCTCTTTTTTATGCTCTTACTTTCGCAGGTGCTTTTTTCTTCACTTTTTTCAAAGCAGATTCAATTGCCTTGCTTAATTCTTCATAGGTTACATTTCCGTTGAAACGCTCGCCATTTACAAAAAAAGTAGGTACATCTTTTACACCGCGATTAATTCCTTCTCTCATGTCGCCCTGTACCTGCCACCCATAGGTTGCGTTAACGAGTTCGTCCAGAAAACGCTTGTTTTGTACACCTGCTTCCCTGCTATGCAATTTTAAACTGGTGGTACCCAAATTGCGGCGGTTGGCAAATAAAATATTGTGCATTTCCCAAAACTTGCCATCCTGTGCGGTAGCTACTGCTGCCTCACCTGCCTTCAAACTACGTTGGTGAATATTAGTCATTGGGAAGTGACGGAAATTAAATCTTACTTTCCCATCATATTCTTCCAATATCTGTTTCACTACTTCATTTGCTTTTGCGCAAACCTCGCTTTCATATTCGCCAAATTCTTCCAGTGTAACCGGTGCATCGATATTACCTACAAAAACGTCTTTTGGTTCAATAATCTCAACAACCTCTTTCTTAAATGCCATAATTATATTTATTTTAAAGTGTATGCATGAAGCCGAGCATTATTGCTGAACTTCTTATTATCAACAATTTCGGCTCGCATAAGTTGTAAAAAATGATCTGTACAAACAGCTAAACGAAATAATTCCGAAAGTGCGAAAGATACCATTTTTTAGTCTTTTATCCATTTCTCATATATATTATTTCCTTCACAGCTTATCCACATCTTTGATAATCAACTTGTTAAATTTTTAGAGTTAACAGTATTTAAGCTTCCATTAACTCTTAAGCATCCGACTTTTCAAGATTTTTACCAGACAGCACCTCATTTCTAAATACCACATTGCCATCAAAAACATCCACCAAAACCGGAATTGATTTATCTATATCCCCTGCCAGGATTCGCTTACTAAGCTGATTTACAATTTCCTTCTGGATGAGTCTTTTTAAAGGACGGGCACCCATTTGCGGATCATAACCATTTTCAGATAAGAAATCCAGCACATATTCGCTAAACTGTAGTTGGATGCCACTTTGCGCCACCAATTGCTTTAACCCTTGCAATTGTATATCGATTATTCCTTTTATTTCCTTTTTCATTAAAGGTTGAAACATAATCACTTCATCTATCCTGTTTAAAAACTCAGGACGAATAGTTTGTCGCAGCAACACCATTACTTCCGCTTTTGTACTTTCTACTACTTCGTCTTTATTCTTCTCTGTTACTTTTTCAAAATTTTCCTGGATAATATGACTACCCATATTACTGGTCATGATGACAATGGTATTTTTAAAGTTAACGACCCTGCCCTTATTATCGGTCAACCTTCCATCGTCCAGTACCTGTAAAAGAATATTGAATACATCTGGATGAGCTTTTTCAATTTCATCCAGCAGTACCACACTGTAAGGTTTACGCCTGACTGCCTCTGTCAACTGTCCGCCTTCATCATATCCAACATAACCCGGCGGTGCACCTACCAACCTGCTCACTGAATGCTTTTCCTGGTATTCACTCATATCAATCCGCGTCATCATGCTATCGTCATCAAACAAATATTCTGCCAATGCTTTGGCAAGTTCGGTTTTGCCCACGCCCGTAGTTCCTAAAAAGATAAATGAGCCAATTGGTTTTTTGGGATCCTGTAAACCGGCCCTGCTTCTGCGAATTGCATCACTCACCGCTTCAATGGCTTCATCCTGACCGACCACTCTTTTGTGTAATTCATCTTCCAATTGAAGCAATTTTTCCCGTTCGCTTTGCAGCATTTTCATCACTGGTATTCCGGTGGCTTTGGCTACATTGGCTGCAATATCTTCGGCATCTACCTCTTCTTTCAACAAACGCTTCTCGCTGATATCATCCAGTAGTTTGGTTTGCTCCTCAATTATCTTTTCCTGTTCCTGCACTTTTCCATACCGTATTTCTGCTACTCTCCCGTAGTCTCCCTCCCGTTCAGCTTTTTCAGCAGCAGCTTTTAAATTCTCAATTTCGACCTTGGCATTCTGTATTTTCTCAACCACTTCCTTTTCCTGTTGCCATTTTGCTTTAAATGTATCCCGTTGCACAGAAAGGTTAGAAATATCCGTATTTAGCTCTCTCAATTTTGTTTCGTCACTTTCACGTTTAATCGCTTCTCTTTCTATCTCTAATTGACGAATTTGTCTTTCCAACTTATCCAACTCTTCAGGCATTGAATTCATTTCTAACCGAAGTTTGGCTGCACTTTCATCAATCAAGTCTATCGCCTTGTCTGGCAAAAAACGATCCGTCACATAACGGTGCGATAATTCAACCGCAGCAATGATGGCCTCATCTTTAATTCGCACATGGTGATACGTTTCATACCTATCTTTTAATCCACGCAAAATCGATACCGCATCTTCCACACTCGGCTCATTAATCATCACCTTTTGAAAACGTCGTTCGAGTGCTTTATCTTTTTCAAAAAATTTCTGGTATTCGCTTAAGGTGGTTGCACCGATGGCCCTCAGTTCGCCCCGGGCCAACGCTGGTTTCAAAATATTAGCTGCATCCATTGCGCCATCGCCTCCGCCAGCACCCACCAATGTATGTATCTCATCTATAAACAAAATAATTTCGCCATCACTATCCGCCACTTCTTTCACTACTGATTTCAGCCTTTCCTCAAACTCGCCTTTATATTTGGCACCCGCAATCAGTTGCCCCATATCCAATGCAAAAATGATCTTTGATTTCAAGTTGTCGGGCACATCGCCGTTTACAATACGCATGGCCAATCCTTCTGCAATGGCCGTTTTACCTACACCAGGCTCTCCTACTAAAATTGGATTATTTTTACTTCTTCTTGATAAAATGTGCAGGGTTCTCCTGATTTCTTCATCCCGTCCTATTACCGGATCGAGTTTGCCGTTCCTGGCCATCTCAATCAAATTCTTTGCATACTTGTTTAATGCATTGAACTGTGTTTCCTGTGTTTGAGAGGAAATGGTAGATCCCTTTCGCAAATCCTTAATGGCAGCAATCAACCCCTTATCAGTCAATCCTGCATCTTTTAATAATTTAGCGCTGTTGTCGCCGCCCTGCAAAATGGCCAATAATAAATACTCTACACTTACAAATTCATCGCCAAAAGTTTTTAATGCGCCGGTTGCCCGCAAGATCACACTGTTCATGTCGCGACTTACCGTTTGTGCAGGTTCACCACTTTTTACTTTGGGTAATTTTTTAATGCTGTCATCAATTTTACTTTCCACAAAAGCAACATTCACATTGTTTTTCTTTAGTAAAAATTCAATGGGTGAGTCTTCATTGCTCAGCAAAGCTTTTAATAAATGCTCCGTTTCAATATTAGGATTCTGATTATTAAAAGCTTCCTGCTGTGCCTGAGCAATGGTTTCCTGTGCTTTAATGGTGAAATTATTTAAATTCATATTGGAAGAATTTTATAGTTATAAATGTTAAAAATTAAATGCAGTTTTCCTCACTTTTTTGAATGAAGGTTTTGAATACTAAATTTCAGATAACTTTAATCTTTCTTCTAAGGGGTCAAATCTTTATCCAAAATAAAATCCACGAAATTATGTCACATAAAACCAAGGCTTACTGCCGTAAATTCACACTGGCACTAAGTTTTGTGCTACTCTGTCTCGTTAGCAAGAGTCAATACAGTTTTGCGGAGGTTGATAAAGTGCTCGCCGATAATCAAAAGGCAATGGGCAATAATTTGGTGACACTGATTTATAAAGAGGGCAAATTAATTTATCAGAAAGCAATCGGTGATTTCAACATCAAAACCAAAGCCCCCATCGCTAGTTGCAGCAAATGGTTAACTGCTGCATTGGTAATGACTTTTGTAGAGGAAGGTAAAATTTCTTTGGATGATAAAGTGAGTACTTATTTACCCATTTTTGAGACTTATGGGAAATCCTATATTACCATCCGGCAATGTCTTTCGCACCAAACAGGTATTGCAGACAACCAGAAGCTAGTGGCAAAAATATTGGAGCGTCGCAAATTTGAATCCCTGGAAGAAGAAGTGAATGCATTTGCCAAAAAAGAGATTGCTGCAAATCCTGGTACCAGTTTTTTTTACGGTGCTATTGGGCTAAATATTGCTGGACGTGTGCTGGAAGTAGTGGCAAAGAAAAAGTTTGATGCGTTGATGAAACAACGGATTTTTACCCCACTGAATATGAAGTACAGCAGTTTCACGCCAGAAGATTACAACAATTCGGTAAACCCTTCGGGTGGAGCTGTATCAACCGCAGGAGACTACATGAATTTTCTTTCGATGATTTTAGACAAAGGCACTTTTATGGGGAAACGGATTTTGAGTGAAGCATCTGTTAACCAAATGCAAACCATCCAAAATAAAAGTGTTTCAAAAAAATATAGTCCAAAAATTACAGAAGGCTTTGAGTATGGATTGGGTGAATGGATAGAAGAAACTGACAGTAAGGGCAACAGTAAGGTTATTTCAAGCCCCGGTTTATCCGGTACCTGGCCATTTATCGACAAATGTAGAAATTACGCCTGCATCATGCTTGTAAAACGTGATATGGGAGAAGAACAAGTAGCCATTCACACGGCTTTAAAAAAAGCAATTGATAACCAAATTACAGGACAATGTGATTGATAATATCAGGACTGATTGAATGCTTCCACTTCCAAAAAAGCCAGATGGCTTAAGTTTGTTGGCTTAAATAACATCGATAAAATAATTTAAAACAAGTCAGCAAAAAACACACAATTTATCACCCTTAAAACAGCTTTGCAATCTCATCATTACTACCGATTTTAAATATTTACTCAAGATTTATGAAGGCGAAAAATTTAAATAAAATGCCACCGAAACAAGTCTTTTACAAAAGACTTTGGTACAATGTGGTTTTTGGTTCAACGATAATGATCATTTGTCTTTTAATTGGAATCGTTGGTTATAAACTAACCATCCCGGAATTTGACTGGTATGATAGCCTATTGAATGCTTCCATGATATTAAGTGGAATGGGGCCTGTGATTGACGGGAAAATTATGCTGACCAACCAGGCTAAAGTATTTGCTTCACTATATGCCTTATTCAGCGGCGTTGCATTTATAAGTACCATTGGTATTTTAATTGCTCCAATAGCACACCGTTTTTTTCACCGCCTGCATCTGGAAGACAATATGTAAAATAGTTTCTAAAGAAAATTATTCACTTTTAACCAATACTATTCGTGACCGGTCTGCCTTGGAGATTTGCTGATAGAAAAGCACAAGATCGTTGTATTCTACTGCTGCAAAACGTCCGCTATATTGTTCCATGTGCCTGAAATAGACAATTTTATCATCCATTACTTTTACGGTAGATATATACTTACCAAATTTGTTCTGAAGAGAAATATCTTTTGGAATACTCTCTGTTTTATATCCGGCAGGTATTTTTATTTCGATCGAGTCAATGTCACGGTATGGATCTTTTACCACATAATCATATAGCCGGGCAGTATCTGGCAATAGTTTCTCAATGCCGCCACCAAATAAATTGGGCGCAATAAATAAACGCTTACCCGTTTTCGTAACATAACTGTTCAATATAATCTGAAGGTATTCGTGTACTGAGGGAATAATATCCTTGTGCTCGGTATAATTACTTTTCACAACCTGATAGGTGGGTAAATTAAACATACTATTCAGATACTCCTCTCTTTCTTCTTTAGATGCCTGATGCATTAAGGAATGGGGAAAATCCTGTTGAAGACCGCTGTAGGAAGTATTAATTTCGGCACTCAGATTTCCCTGATCGTCAGCCACCGCTTTTACTACCCTTACCTGTACATTATCTGACACTTTATAGACGGGTGTTTGCACAATATGGCCGCCTGTTTCGTCAATCAGAATCGCTTTCCGGTTACCCGTAAAACTTCCCATATAGCCCGGTGCGCCAGTTTGAGAAGTACATTCCAGCCAAATGGTATCCTTATTCAACGGCACACAGGAAATAACATGATTGGATTGAGAAAAAGTAAAATCTTCGATAAAAGGTGGGGGTGTTTTACCTCCGTATATTTCAACATACTTGCCCGTGATGCCTGCTTCTTTTAACAAAGCGATCATATAATTTGACAAAGCCTTACAGTCCCCATATTTATTTTCTGCTACGTAACTTGCTTCAAAAGGCTGCCAGCCACCAATACCAAGCTGGATGCTGATATACCGGGTATTCTTCTGCATAAAATCATACAGTACAAATATTTTTTCCTTCTCGCCTTTGATGTGGTCCGTTAGTTCATGTACTTTCTTTTTGATGGCGTCCGGCAAAACATCCCGGCCCTTGATAAGCTGGTACATAAATTTACCATAATCTGACCAGGATGACATGTCACCACTAAAACCCTGTACTTCAAATTTAGAAGGCGCAAAAAATACCACCGGTACAATTTCCGATATCGGAGGAGCACCTGACTCGTATTTTTTTGCTTTAATATTTTTAATCTCCCATATATATGTTTTGGTATCTCCTTTTTTAGTTATAACCGGTGCATCTTTAAAATTCATTTGCTTAAAACGTACTACATAATCCGCCGGTGCTATAATGGTAAACTTGCTATTTTGAACCGACATGAAAGGATTGCTTTGTGGCATCCAAACCGGAAACCCTTGCGTACCATTGTGCTCATCTTCCTCTTCATATTCAACTGTAAAAGGATATTCGGCCGAGTAAAACTCATTCTGTTTATACCTCGCATCCGACAATAAACTAAACCCATCGTAAGCACTGTTATCAGTCCACTCGCTTTTTTTGGTATGCTTTATTTGTTTGCCCATGCTATTGAACATCCTTCCCGAAATGGAATTAATACTGTTGAATTTACTGTAGCCGCTTACATATTTTGCATAATAACTGGAAGTGGCGTTCAACATCGTATAAGCATGCTTTTCATACAGGGTATATTTAGCAGGCGATTTTATTGTTAAAATATATTCTTCAGTTCGCTTAACCACGCTTGCACCCTTACGCAAGGAATCGGGTATCAGCAGTACATTGTACTCCTGCGCTTTTGTGAAACCGGTAATTAAAATTGCTAAAAGCAACAAGGGGATTTTTGCCATTACTTTATCTTTTTAAACACGATCTGCTCTGCTTCTTTGTTTACGATATAGGTATAAAAATCACGGAGGTATTGATAGTCTTCATTTAGATAGGTAGCTTTCTTCATAACCAGCCTCACTCTCATTTGGATGTATTGATTATCTGCTGAAACCAAGTATTCAAACATCCCCTCATCATCATTAAAATTCATTCTTACAGATTTCGGGATTTCATCTACTTTGTAGCCCTTTGGTATCTCCATCGTAAATGAATAAATATCATCGAAGGTGTAGGGCATTTCTACCGGGTAAAATCTTTGAGTTGCCTTAAAGGGATTGCTTTTAAGCGCCTCGGTTAGCATGGGATTGAAATAAACTATATCCTCGTCATTGAATGATTTCAAAAATAGGTCATACTTTAATGCAACCGGTTCTTTTAATAGTTTCAACGAATCGTAATGCACATTATCAATTAAAATCTCCTCGGGATACTCCTGTTGCAGCGATTTTTTAAATTCGTCGGATATTGATTTTGTCATTTTATTTCTAACCCGCTGCGATTCATATAAACCATAATTATGGGTAAAAGTTCCTTCAACAGCTCCCTTTTCTATATTAGAAATATATACCATAGTGGAGGTGGCTTCCAAAAGCGAATCTGCTACCAGGTAAAGTGGTGATGCAATATTGGTTTTAATTTCTCTTGCCTGTCCGTTGTATACTTTTGCAGGAAGTTTTCCAAAATCAAGTTGCGAAACAGATGCATCCAGCAATACTTCCTTATTACCAATAACAATTTTTGCAATCACATAATTATATCGGTTGAGAAGTGGATAAAACTCATGCGTAAAGCCGTGACTTCTTGTACTAAGTATAACCGGATTCGCTTCTATTTTCTGCGTTCGCAACATGGCGATCAGCAGCATATTGATATCAGCCGCAGAACCACTTTTATTTTTAAATACATCTTTCAAACCCTTGGAGACATACATCCCGTTATTATCATTCCACGTAAAATGATCCCGGACGTAAGCATAAATTTTTTCAGCCTTTTCCATTTCAT
>JBBQQP010000002.1:0-37529 GCA_038215675.1 Chitinophagales bacterium
TAACCCGCTGCACCAGCGCATCCAGATTGCGAAAATGAATGTAGGCCTTCCTGTATTTGTTGGCGTCAAAGGCAGGTGAGCCCATGAATACCTCTCCTTTTTTAGTAATGCTTTTTGAAATACCTGATTGTGCGGTGATGATGGTATTGTCGGCTACGTTTAAATGACCTACAATACCTACCTGTCCGCTGAACATACAATTTTTGCCAATTTTGGTAGAACCTGCAACAACGCCATGCGCAGCAAAATAAGTATTTTCGCCAATTTCCACATTGTGTGCGATGTGGATCAGATTATCAAATTTTACGCCTTTCCGTAAAATGGTTGAACCGAGTGTAGCCCTGTCAATGGCACAGTTGGCGCCGATTTCCACATCATCTTCTATGATAACATTGCCAATCTGTGGCACTTTTTTATGATTGTCTTCCGGGTTAAACCGAAAGCCATCACTGCCAATTACAGTACCGGAATGAATGATACAGTTTTTGCCAATTTGTGTTTCAGAATAAATTTTTACACCGGCAAAAAGGGTGGTATTGTCCCCGATTACGGCATTATCGCCGATGTATACCTGCGGATAAATTTTAACGTTATTGCCAATCACCGCATTTTCCCCTACAAAAGAAAACTCGCCTGCATAAATATCGGTGCCCACGGCGGCAGTTTCTGCAATGAATGACATTTTTGAGATGCCCTTTTTATTTAATTTTACCTCGTTGTAGATTTCCAGTAGGTGAGCAAATGCTTTTTCTGCACTCTCTACCCTTATTAATGTAGCAACAACCGGAGCTGTTAAAACAAAGTTGCTGTTAATGATGATGACGGATGCCCTCGACTCATATAAATATTGCGTGTAAAGCGGATTGCTTAAAAACGAAATTGAACCGGGAACGCCTTCTTCTATTTTAGCCAGTTTGGTTACCGTAGCATTGGCATCGCCTTCAATCTGGCCATTAAGCAGACCGGCTATTTGTGTGGCAGTAAATTGCATGAAAAAGGTTGGGTATTTAGATGTTGGTGAATGTTGTGAAGAAGCAGCACAATCTTAATCGAAAATAATTAAAGCCTGGTTTGAAATAAAACTAAAGTCCTTTTACGCCTATCATCTGGTTGCTTTCCTGATCCCAAACCTTTAATTTAAAACAGGCGTTCATGGCCTTGGGTGAAAGGGATGTTGTTTTACAATTTTGTAGTTCCGTAAAGTTTTTCATTACTTCAGGCAACCGATAAAATGGTATTTTAGCATTGAGGTGGTGAATATGGTGGTAGCCAATATTGCCGGTAAACCATTCCATTACCGGATTCATTTTCATAAAGCTGGATGATTCCAATGCTGCCTTTTCATATACCCAATTTTTATTCTCATAAAATTCTACACCCGGAAAATTATGCTGGGCATAAAATAAATATGCACCCATTGCAAATGCGATTAGAAAAGGTAAAAAGAACATGAAAAACCAAGCCTGCCATCCCATAAAAACAAATAACGATACAGCAACGGCCACATGCAAAACCAATGCAATCATTGAATCATAATGTTTGCGGGGGTTACTGAAAAATGACCGCAAACACATACCTATAATAAACATAGAAAAATATCCCAAAGCGATGGAGATGGGGTGGCGCATGGCAAGGTAAGTAAATTGTTGAGTTGCTGTCATCTCCTGGTATTTCTTCCTGGTAACAATCGGATACGAGCCGATGCTTGCGCTGAACAATTTTGAATTGTTATTGTGATGATGATCGTGCGATCTTTTCCAGATGCTTGTAGGCGAAAGCATATACATTCCAAAAATGGTCATGATAACTTCCGCAGTTTTTGATTTGGTGAGTATCGTATGATGCTGGTGGTCATGATAAATAATGAACATCCTGATCAACAATAAACCTGCAGTAACACTACAGGCTAATTTTAGTAGTATGCCTGGCATAAAAAGACTGCCGCATAATGTGAATACTAATAGAGAAAGCGTGGATATGGTATGAAACCAGCTCTTGCTTCTTATTTCTTTAGCAAAAGGTTTTGTAGCCAATATCAGGTTTCTTCCTAGGAGCATTGTTTAAGTTTAGTTGGTGAAGATAATTATTTTATAATTTAACCACGTTTGTGTTTCCATCTTTTATGCACCCACAGCCATGTTTCGGGCTGTGCAACTATATCAGACTCCAATTTTTTAGTATGTAGTTCTGTTATATCACCCTCATTTCCAGTGTAAGGAGGCGATTCTAACAGATCAGCCATTAACGTATAATAACCTCTTGTTAATCTTTTTACTGAAACAAACACAATCGGGTATTTAACCTTTTCTGCTATTTTTTCGGTGCCCATAAATACCGCCGTGTCCTGGTTTAAGAAGTTCATCCAATGTGCTCTTGCCGGGTTGGGTGATTGGTCTGCAATGAATGCCGTTGCTGTTAATTCATCTTTATTTTTTACAATATCCCTGAAGGTATCCTTCATTGGTATTAGTTTGGTTCCAAAACGTTGCCTCATTCTACAAACAAGCCCGTTAAAATGTTCGTTTTGCAGCGGATGATAAATTACATATAACTGATGTTTACAGCAAAGGCTAAAGGTATTACCGGCCCATTCCCAGTTTCCTTTGTGCCCCATTACTATAATTACACTCTTGTTCTTTTCCGCCAGTTGTTTAAATAGCAGCTCTGCACCCGGATCAAAACTGCAATGCTCCAGCATTTTTTTACGGCTGATGGTGAGCGTTTTAAACGTTTCAAGAAAAAGATCGCAGAAATATTGGTAAAAGCTTTTTTGGATGGAAATTAATTCGGCCGCAGTTTTTTCCGGAAATGAGTTTTTCAGATTGGCAAAAACCACTTTTTTACGATAGCCGATTACATAATAAATGAGCAGATAAAACCCATCCGATATTAAATAAAGGACCTGAAAAGGCAACAATGAAACCAAATAAATAAATGGAAGGGACAGATAATAAATAATGGTTGACAAGTAAGTTGAAGTTAAGTTTTTTTAAAAAAATGTAGTACCAATAATGCTTGCAATTTAATCATATTTTTTTATAGCCCCTTAGTGGGCTGCATTTCACCTCGCTGGTTTAGATGAATCGAGAGTTTGTCAACCTTAAAAAGCCAGCTCTTCTTTTTCAAGTTACATTGCAAATGTTGGTAGTACTTACCCAATTTTAGATACACCATGGGAAGGCAGGCGCATTTTACTTTAAAACATAGTCATAGTTGAATTAAGGTAATTTGCCTGCATTAAAGGGCCTTGAATAAACTAGTTGTTTATGTGCATGATTATTTTTTCCTAATTATAAAATCCCGCAAGTAGCTACAACTATTGTAAGCGTCCTTAAAAAAAACGGTATTGCTATATTCTTTAACCAGTTGCGGGAAATACTTATTCCTTTTAAAATTTGGCCAGTATACTTTTTCTGCCTTGTCGAGATGGTCCCAGTTATAATTGTAGTCACTGTAAACGGGTTTTGAAACTTGTTTCTGGCTGCACTTCGCCATCATAAAAAGGCAACGAGATTTAAAGTTTTTATCTGAAGATGCATTCATCGCTTTTTCAAAATAGGCTTCGGCGGAATAGCAACCATAGTATTCCTTCTTAAATGCACTAGCATCAGCTGGTATATAATATCCATCAGTGCCACCTCTGTAATATTGCACCAGCTCCCAGGAGTGTCCATAATACGTCATGTTGTACAATCCGTTGGCGAGTTTGTAGTAGTATTTGGCCGCATTTATTTTATCCGTTTCTGCTTGTTTCATCAGTGCTAACATCGATTCTGCAAAGGCCAGTTTGCTGGTGCTAAATTTTAATTCTTTGGTTAATTGCTCTTCCTGGTCGTACAGTAGATCAATGAATGGATTCTTGTGAATGAGCAGTGATTTTTTATCGGGTGATTTTTTAAACCATTCAATTGCATGGGCGTAATCATATTCCCTCAGATAGGCGGTGCCGGCAAATTCTGTTACAACGGTAGCATTGATAGAATTTTTTTTGATAAGATAATTCTCAAACTTATTTCTTTGTTTGGCGGTTAGTAAAGCATATAGATTTTCTACATCTTTACTGGCAAGATTGTTCCTCATGTAATCAACTCCTCTATTAGTATATCTATTTGTCTCCGCATTCTCAATTATATCTGCAGCACCAATGCACAATACTTCTTTATGATATTCACCCGATTGGTGATAACGCTTAGCTAAAATTTCACTCATAAGGTCACGATAAATTTTTTTCCATTGGCTTAATTCATAGTAGCCGGTAATTGCAGGCGATTCATTTTTTACCCTTTCTTCCAGCCATACCAGGGAGGGTAATAACTGTACTTCAAAAGCCGCATCTATTGTTGCTTTTTCATTGATGGTCACCAAAATATTGGTCAGCGTCCACTGGTCCTTTACTTTTTTTGTAAGATTCATTTTTTCAGCCGCGGCCAGGTGCTTTTTGGCATTCGTATAATCTTTCATCATGTAAGCATTATAGGCAGCACCCGTTTCAAACAAGCCCCTGTTCTTTACTTGTTTGTTATCACCAGCTTCCAATAAAAAGGCAACGAGCTCTTTTATCTCTTTCTTTGCTACTGTTGCAATGCTGTCTGATTGCTGGTTACCCCAATAATAGTAAAAGGTACTACCACCTTTTTCTTTTTTCAGCATTGGGGTAAAATAGGTCTCTTCCAGCTTATTTATTTCTCTCACTGCCAATACTTCCAGTTCTTCGGAGCTTGCGTTCAATTGATAAATTGATTTTATAGCCGATAGTTCATTGCCTGCACTACCCATTGCAAACAATGCAAGCATTGATGCCTTTTCTTCGTTGGTTTTACAATGAGCCAGGTATTCCTTTCTGTCAGTTTCCGGATTGGTGCTCCATTTAAATCCTAAATAATTAGAAACCCTTTTTGCGGGTGATGCACTAAATGCCTTACTGAAAACATAGGCCGCTTCTTTTGTTTTGCCGGTTCTAAAAAGTGCACCTCCTTTCAATGCAAGGCTCAATGATTGCAACAAGCTTTTAGTAATATTTCCCGAAATGTAGTCGTCATAAAATTTGATCGCATCCACGTATCGTCCGCTGTAATGCGCAAGTCTTACAAACTGGTAGGCATATCTGAGTTTAAAAAAAGGCGACTTAGCTGCGGTGTACAATTGCAGGCCATTTCTAATTAACTTCGCCATTTTTAAACTATCTCTCTGCGCTGGTTCCCAGGCATCGCTATTGCCTGAAACATGTGGCTCCAACTGTTTGGCATACAATAAATACCCCAATGCTTCAAGGTCTTTTGTCTTTGTAAAATAATTTGTCATGCTATTTCGCAAAATCGAATCGGGCATAATTATGGACGAACTTTTTTCGATATTGCTGTACAAATTAGCGAGATCTGTTCTTTTAAATTTGGTTACAAATATTTTTGCATCTGCATCGGTAACCGGTACGCCGCAATAACCTGCCCATTCGTGTGCCAGCAAATCACTTACTTCAGCAGGCTCGCTCTCATCATACAAAAAATTTAAACCTGTATAATAGAATGGACGGTATCCATTTGCTTCCGGCAAATTTTGGTGAAAAAAGGAAGTGTAATAATCGTAAGGATCCGCATCCGGACCGCAACCAATTATATTTTGAGGAAATGAAACAATGCCTGCACTAATGCAAACTGTTATAAATGCTTTCCAGATCATGGGCTGAGTATTTTTTTAAAGTTACAGAATCGAGGTGGTAGAGGGATACCCGCAGGTGGGTATTTTTTAAGTGGAGATTCAATTCTTTCGCTGCATTAATTATTGTTGAAATATTACTTTCTTCAGAGCGAAGCATGTCGCCTTTTTTTAAATCATAGCCGCCGAGTAAGGTGTCTTTCAGTATTACTATCCGTCCATTTTGTTTGGTAGAAAAGGATTGGGTAAAAATGCCATCCTTTAAATTTTCAATCAAACCTTTATAGATATGATCTCTGAATAAAACCTTCCATCCAAACAAAGGGAATGCAATATCCAATGGCAAAGGATAGTTGGAAAGATTGGCTGTATACTTTTTTAATTCAGCGGTTTCAATGATGGAGTTTTTTGTTGCGGGGTTTTTTAGGTTGCCCATATTGTAACACATTAGTAAGCCCCTGTTTACCGGAGGTATGCCGGTTTTGGAAAAGAATTTAATTTGATGAAAACGGATGGTGGCAGAAAGATTGGTTTGGCTCAATTGGTGGAGCCGATTGAGTAAAATGAAATATTTTTTGGCAGTCGATACCGTCCAGTCACAATCAACCTGGATTTCTTTTATTGAATCAATTTGATTGACCTGGCATAAATCTTTTATCAAACTATTTATCTTACCAGCCAAATCGATGCTTTGGGTTGAATCAATTTGTTGAATGCACTCATTGGTAATAAATACCGTTGGGATAATATTGTACTGCTGAAATAGCCGTTGAACATTGGCCTGCATTTTTGCAACCGGAATAGCTTGTTTGGAAGATGGCTCAAAATCAACATCGAAAAATTTTACGTAAATGGTTTGCACGTTTAATGAGTCAAGAAGCCTCCATTCAAAGTCAGTCGGTTTTACCACTGATTTCCAATGATAAAAGGAACGCTCTACATTTTTTACTTCGGTCTTTTCACTACAGGAAAATAAACACGTTGCAAAGAAAAATAAAAAAGTCAACGGGTGTCCTGTATAAATACGGAACTGTATAAACTGCGCTTTGAACATGGTTTCAAAAGTAAAACTTTAAACAGTATTCTCATGAATTGTGACCAGAGTACTGGCAGAATCAATAATTGCTTTTCAACCCACGGCGGGCATAACCTGTAGTCGGAATCCATTATATTTGCACCATGACTTCACAGTTTTTCACCTATAACAAAGGCAAAGTTATCCAGGCGCTACGGTATCATTTTATTAGCAGGCGTGAAATTAAAATGATGATGATTCTTGTAAATGTATTTGCCATTGTTTCGGCATTGTTGTTTTTTGTTAGAAAGATTTCTCCAATGGCTTTTTTAGTAAGTTCAATACTTTGGTTTGGCCTGATGATCACTTTTTGGTACTTGCTGCCAGTAACCATTTATAAAAAATCAGCTACATTCAAAGACAGGTTTAAAGCAACTTTTGGTAAAGAGGAATTTACAATTGAGAACGAAAGAGGAAGTCGGAGCTGGCCATGGAAAGATTTTAGTACCACCATGGAAAGCCCGCATTTTTTTCATTTGTATTTTAATGCCCGTTCTTTCTTTATAGTTCCGAAAGAATCTTTTAGCGAAGATGAACTGAGTGAAGCCAGAAAGTTGCTGGCAAACAAAGTAAGGAAGTGATATTTAGTAGAGAAGATATTTTTTGTACTGGTGATGTAAAGGAATTTACAAAACTTCAGCAGCAGGATAATCATCCTGTATTTAGCGCAATCTTTTTTCCATGATATGGTGTGGGATATTAATTTCTACAAACTCATCGCCCTGCACCTTGTATCCGTATTTTTCATAAAATCCAATTGCCGTATCACGGGCATGCATGGTCAACGTTTTATAGCCTTTATCCCGTGCTATATTTTCGGCAAATCTTATAATGGACTCTCCAATTCCTTTTCCCTGCATATTTTTCTGCACAGCCATTTGGCGAAGTCTAACACAGCTATTTTTCATATCCGATAGTATACAGCATCCCATTATTTCATCATCATCAAATGCTGCAATCAGAATATCATCTCTTTCCTTTGCCAATTCGTCTGGCGAAAAAGTTAGTCCAAGTGGCTTACGCATCACTTCATAGCGAAGGTTTACCATTAGCTGGTACTCGTTGCTCCCATGGTCTATTTGTTTCAACCCCATCCTGCAATATAGTAAAATCTTTCTTTTAAAATATATAGGAACTTGGCATTGAACGAAATTAAAAGCGAGCATTAAATTTAACTAGCTAATTATGTCCTTTGGAATGGATAATTGTTTTCGCCATTTTTATGGTTTTTGTAGTGTTATCCGTGCTACAATTTATGCTTACGTTTTGCCAGACAAGCTTAGCCTCATTTTGATTGAACAGTATTTTTTTAGAGGGGCGATGAGCCTTGAATATGTTTTTTATTTTTACCACTCCTTTAAGTATAGTTGCTTTGGCTTAAAATAATCCGGCCAAAAATTTAATCTTTCAAGCCTGAATTTATTCAGCATTTCAGAGAATATAAGTTCCGGATATTGCGATTAATTAAACGCCGGAAAATAGCGACCAGCGACTTATCAAAATATTTTGAGAAGGTAGTTACAAGTGTAACACCAATGAGTAGAAACAGGCGATGGAACAAGTTTTTAAAACTGTCTTTTTACTTAATTTTGGAATTAATTTCATTACAACTTATATTTCTTTGTATTTATCTCAAAAAGTATATTTTTGCAGCTGATTAACTAAATATTATAATTATGTCAGACATTGCAACAAGAGTAAAGAAAATAATTGTTGACAAATTAGGTGTAGATGAAGCCGAGGTTACTCCGGAAGCTTCTTTCACAAATGATTTAGGTGCCGATAGCTTGGACACCGTAGAACTTATCATGGAATTTGAAAAGGAATTCAACATTTCTATTCCGGATGAACAAGCTGAAACCATCACCACAGTTGGTCAGGCCGTTACTTACCTTGAAGAACATGCTAAGTAGTCATCATCTGTTTTAATCATCGCAGGCAAATTTTATGGATTTAAAGAGAGTTGTTGTTACCGGATTGGGAGCCCTTACCCCGTTAGGCAATACCGTGGCTGAATATTGGCATGGGTTAGCTGGTGGTGTAAATGGCTGTGATTTTATCAAACAATTTGACGCTTCTAAATTCAAAACAAGGTTTGCCTGCGAGGTTAAAGATTTTGATCCCACGCTTTACTTAGATCGAAAAGAAGCCCGTAAAATAGACCGGTTTACTCAATTTGCATTAATAGCCAGTGATGAAGCTGTTAAAGATGCAGGCATCAACCGCGACAACGTTGATGTTGACAGAGTAGGTGTAATTTTTGCAAGTGGCATCGGAGGTTTAATTACCTTTCAGGAAGAAGTTGTCAACTTCGCTTCCGGCGATGGCACTCCACGTTTCAATCCCTTTTTTATTCCAAAAATGATTTTAGATATTGCCGCAGGGCAAATATCCATTCGTCATGGATTTAGAGGTCCAAACTATGCCGTGGTGAGTGCGTGCGCATCTTCAACCAATGCTCTTATTGAGGCTTATGACAATATACGTTTGGGAAGGGCCGATGTAATTATATCGGGAGGAAGTGAAGCGGTTATTAGTGCAGCCGGGGTTGGTGGCTTTAATGCCATGAAAGCATTGAGCGAAAGAAATGACGACCCGAAAACAGCTAGTCGCCCGTTTGATAAAGACCGGGATGGTTTTGTGGTGGGCGAAGGTGCTGGCGTTATTATTTTGGAAAGTCTGGAGCATGCTCTTGCGAGAGGAGCAAAAATTTATTGTGAAATAGCCGGAGGCGGTGCGTCAGCAGATGCACACCATATTACTGCTCCACATCCTGAAGGCTTAGGTGCGCAAAATGTTATGCGTGCTGCGTTGAAGGATGCCGGTATGAATCCTGAAGATATTGACTACATAAATGTGCATGGCACGTCGACTCCTTTGGGGGACATCGCAGAAACAAAAGCAATACTCAATGTTTTTGGAAATCATGCTTACCATTTAAATATCAGTTCTACTAAAAGTATGACAGGGCATAGCCTTGGAGCAGCAGGCGCTATTGAAGCACTGGCTTGTATACTCGCAGTAACGAAGGATATAATTCCACCTACGATCAATCACTTTACCGACGATCCAAATCTGGATCCTAAATTGAATTTTACTTTTAACAAGGCACAACACCGCACCGTAAATGCTGCTCTTAGCAATACTTTTGGTTTTGGCGGACACAATGCTTCTGTGATTGTAAAAAAGTACAAACTCTAATTTAACTTGCACGGGCTTTTCTTGTTTAATATTATCCGCGTTTTCAAATAGCAGCCTGGCGTTAGTTTGTAATTTAGTGAACGACCCTGTAACTGCAAATAATTATTATGGCTTAATAAATTTGAAATAATATAAGTGAAAAAAAGTAATAGAATTACGTCTTTAAGTATTGCTTTTAAATTTTTTCATTGTATCAAATAGCAGTAATTTCGACAAAATATACAAACAAATTTTGCAGTTCCTAAAAGACTTAATAAGCGGTGATATTAAAAAGAAGGAGTTTAAAAAGCAGCTCAGTAATGTGCTTGGCTTTACTCCCGGAGAAATCAATCTTTATAGAACAGCATTGAGCCATCGATCAGTAAGAGAGGGTGCAGATGAAAACAATGAACGGCTTGAATTTTTAGGAGATGCTGTTCTTAGCACCATTGTTGCCAATTACCTGTTCATGAAATATCCATATAAAGGAGAAGGTTTTTTGACCGAGATGAGAAGTAAGATGGTAAACCGCCAGCAACTAAATGATATCGGGGTGAAGATGGGACTTAAAAAAATTACGATCTATAATAAACATGATAGTTCATTAAAAATTTCCCAGATTTTTGGTAATACGCTGGAGGCGCTGATTGGTGCGGTATTCCTCGACAGAGGCTATAGTAAAACCCAAAAATGGGTAGAAAAATACATCATTTCCACCCATATGTTTATGGATGATCTGGAGGGTATAGAAATAAACATTAAGAATAAATTATACGGCTGGGCTAATAAAAACGGCAAGTCGCTGGAGTTTGAAACTCTGAACGAAAAGTTTGAAAATGGCAGACGGTTATTTACCATTGGTGCTACTGTTGACGGCGAACTGGTGTCTGAAGGAAAAGGCTACAATAAGAAAGATGCCAGCCAGATTGCTGCACAATTAGCAGTTGACAAACTAGGTTTATAGTCATAAAAGGAAGGGCGTCGTTACCATTGAAATGCTACAGATATTCTTTCCCTCAATACCATTCTTAATTAGCAGAGAACCTTTCAAATACTAAAATAGAATCACGTATTATGACTTTTGGGATATTAGGAAGTGGAAGTTGGGGAACAGCCATCGCAAAAATATTAACTGATAACGGTCACACAATTAATTGGTGGAACCGGAGCCAGGAAGCAATTGATCAAATCAAATCCCGACGCCATAATCCTCATTATTTAAGGACGGCTTATTTTAACCCCAATCAATTAAAACTTACCACAGACCTGGGTGAAGTAATCCGGAATTCGGATGCAATCATAATCGCCATCCCTTCTTCATATGCTGCCCAAACGCTATTGACACTTGATAAAAACATTTTGGCAGGCAAAAAAATAGTCAGTGCCATTAAAGGCATTTTACCATTACAAAATTTATTACTCAATGAGTTCTTAAAAAATGAATTTGATTTTCCGTTGGAAGATTATTTTGCGGTGCTTGGGCCATGCCATGCAGAAGAAGTAGCTGCAGAAAAATTATCTTACCTCACATTTTCAGGTATCGATTCAGAAACAACGCATGAAATTGCAAGTCATTTTAAAACCGATTATCTCAACACAGTTGAGAACGACGATATCTATGGTGTGCAGTTTGCAGCAGTTTTAAAAAATATCTTTGCAGTAGGTGCGGGAATTGCCCACGGACTTGATTATGGAGATAATTTTTTAAGTGTGTTGATTGCCAATAGTGCAGATGAAATGGCTGGCTTCTTAAAAAAAGCGGGTATAAAAAACATTGAAGTTGGTCATGTCGACATTTTACCATCTACTAAAGAACATCGTTCTAATAATTATGCAACATCGGTTTATTTAGGCGATTTATTGGTTACCTGCTACTCATTGTATAGCCGTAACAGAACATTTGGCAATATGATTGGGAAAGGGTATTCTGTGCAATCGGCACAACTTGAAATGAGCATGGTGGCAGAAGGATACAATGCCAGTAAATGTATGTATTATATTAACCAAACCATTATGGCAGCGATGCCGATTGCTGAAACGGTTTATCGTATTTTATGGGAACATCTTCCTCCAGCCGAAGGCTTTAAAAAAATTGAAGCGGCATTGATATAATGGCTAGTTCCTAAAGCGGCAACTAATATTTTATTGTAAAAAGAAAGTCTACTTTTATTCAAAAAACAAATCTGCAGCTATTCCATCGGCAAACAATTTGCCTTCTTTGGTTAAGACCAGACTGCCATTTTTATTTTCCAGCCTTTTTGTTTGAATGTATTTATTACCTGCTTTCGAAAGTTCCGTACTGAATTTTTTTCCATAAACGTTGCTTACTTTTTCCAGGTCAAGACCTTCAATTGTGCGAAGGGCGGTCATGATATATTCGTTTAGCCGCTGTACGTCTGTCAGCAGTTCTTCTTCAAACGGAATTTTGTCTTTTCCCAATGCCTGAATGTACAAGGCATTGTTGGCAATATTCCATCTTCTTGTTTTGCCGTCATAAGCATGCGCAGAGGGGCCAAATCCATAATAATGTTTTCCCTGCCAGTAGCTG
Organism: Chitinophagales bacterium; assembly: GCA_038215675.1. GTDB lineage: Bacteria > Bacteroidota > Bacteroidia > Chitinophagales > Chitinophagaceae > Ferruginibacter. Next base: position 12,456 of record JBBQQP010000002.1, read on the forward strand.
CTGTTATGCCTGCTTCGCATTCCGGGTTTCGCATAATTGCTGATTTCATAATGTTCGTAACCAGCCTGTTCCATCCAATCCATCAATAATAGAAATTGGATGGCTTGCTTTTCGGCATCAACGGGTGCTTTTTTATGTTCGGCAATCATTTTGTTAAGTGCTGTTTTGGGCTCTACAGTTAAGGCATAACAGGATATATGCGGTATGTCTTTTTCAATAACAGTTTGCACATTCTTCATCCATTCTTTATCGCTCAATAACGGGGAACCATAAATCAGGTCAATTGAATAGTTGGTAAAGCCTGCTTCTTTTATTGCATCAATGCATCGCTGTGATTCGGCCGCAGTATGTGTCCTGTTCATCCATCGCAATTCGGGGTCTAGAAATGATTGTACGCCTACACTGAACCGGTTAATGCCAGCCTGCTTCCATAGTTTTAATTTGGAGGGGGTAATATCATCGGGGTTGGCTTCTAAAGTAATTTCAGCATCCGGGGCAATTAAAAATTTGTTGTGCAATGTATCCATTATCATCAATAGATCCTCTATTGATAAAATGCTGGGTGTGCCACCACCAAAGTAAATGGTGTCACAGAATTCTTTTCCAATATCAAGGGCATTGGTAGAAGTAAGTTGAATCTCTTTTACCAGTGCAGCTATCAGCTCATCTTTTAATTGAAGCGATGTGGAAAAATGAAAATTACAATAATGACAAGCTTGCTTGCAAAACGGTATATGAATATAGATGCCTGACAAAGATTTTTGATTTACAATTTTAGACTTTAGTTTTGAATGCAGGAATGACGACTATTAAAACTATTTTTCAATTTTTATCGCTTACTACAATGCTCATTGTAGTTTGTCATTCGTTCAAGGTTTGCGCTCAGCAACTACCTTACTATAAATTCCTGCTTAAAATAAATTACGTTGACAAAGATAGTTCCTTTATCTCGCAGCCATTGAAACTGCAAACGTCGTTCGCCAACCAGGTACAGTGTTTCGACTATGTAAACAAACTTCCCGGGTTACTTAATGGCAAGGGTTACCTCGCGGCGTCGGTTGATTCTGTTTTTTATGATTCCACCTTTGCAAGCGTTCAGTTATTCCTTGGGTCGCTACAGGTTCTGGTGCAATTGCGCACTGCCGGAATAGAAAAAAGGGCTTTGGATGTAAGTGGGTTTACTGAAAAGGGATATTTAAATAAGCCTGTTAATATTGCGCAGATGCAATTTATTAAGGAGCGTATTTTAAATTATTACGAAAAAAATGGGTATCCTTTTGCAGGTGTTTTACTCGATAGCATTCAGCAAACGGCCGATACCATCGTTGCCAGTTTAAAGGTAATTAAAGGCCCGTTGTACCATATTGATAGTATCCGTGTGAAGGGAAAAGTGAAAATTTCCAATAGTTTTTTGCAGCGATACTTGAGTATTCCAAACGGGAGCATTTACAACAGGGATAAGTTGGACCAGGTAAGCAAACGGTTTTTAGAATTGCCTTATTTGCAGGAGCAACAACCATCCGAATTGCTGATGCTTGGTTCCGGCTCGGTATTGGATGTTTATCTCTTACCAAAAAAAAGTAGCCAGATAAATTTTCTGCTGGGAGTTTTACCTGCCAACAGTCAAACCAATAAATTACAATTCACTGGGGATGTTAATTTGAATTTGCGAAATGCCCTGGGCAATGGCGAAACTATTTTGCTAAACTGGCAGCAATTGCAAATAAGTTCTCCCCGGTTAAACCTTGGTTATCAGCAGCCCTATATTTTCAAATCAGCCTTCGGATTTGATTTTTCTTTTGATCTTTTTAAAAAGGATTCTACATTTTTACAGCTGAATGCACAATTGGGCATTCAGTACCTTTTATCAGCCAATCAATCGGGTAAAATATTTATTCAAAACCAAAGTAGCATTTTGCTGGCCTCAGGGGTAGATACCAATTTGGTTAAATCAAACCGGGAGCTTCCTCCCAATATAGATGTAAGGGCTGTAAATATCGGGCTGGATTATGAATTAAATTCCACTAACTACCGGTTTAACCCGCGATCGGGCAATGAATTCAGGCTGATCAGTTCAGTCGGGATAAAAACGATTAGCCCCAATAATGAAATTTTAAATTTAAGAAGTCCTTCTTTTGAGTACGCTACCTTATATGATTCAATCAAGTTGAAATCCTATCAGTTGCGGGCGAAACTTACGGCTGCACACTATTTTTCAATAGGGAAAGGGAGTGCGTTGAAAACAGCTTTTAATGGCGGGTTATTCAGTAGCCAAAGCGTTTTTCGAAATGAATTGTTTCAAATAGGAGGGTATAAGCTTTTGAGGGGTTTTGATGAGGAAAGTATTTACGCTACCCGATATGGTGTGTTAACGTTTGAGTTTCGCAATTTAGTTGGGTTAAATTCATATCTGTTCACATTTATGGATGCAGGCTGGGCAAAAAATAAATACCAGGAAATCAATACAAGTAACAGCTTTATTAGTGCAGGTTTGGGGCTTGTATTTGAAACTAAAGCAGGTCTGTTAAATATGAGTTTTGCGGTAGGTAAAAGAAATGATTTAAAATTTGACCTTAGACAGGCAGCAAAAATACATTTCGGTTATATTAATTTTTTCTAGGTAAAATCATTTTAATTTTGCGCTCTAATCTAATAATGTTGAAGCAGGTATTTTCCTTTCTACTTTTTTTTATGCTGCCTGTTTTGCTTTTGGCTCAGCAGCCTGATAGCATATTGGCAAAGAAAGACTCCATAGTTAAAAGCGATACCGCTTTGTCAACGCTCTCCGATACTTTGCTTTTAAAAACAGACAGCCTTGCTAAAAAAGACACGATCATTCAACCGTCTATTTACTATTCAAATACACTGCAGGAATTACTCAAAGAAAATCAATTCCTTAATTGGAAAGGCCAACCTGTGACAATGCTAAATAAGATTAGAATTGCTCGTTCACAGGATAGCTTTTTTTATTTATTAGCAGCGCTTGCTGCATTGCTTGGTTTTTTCCATTTTTTCTACACCCGTTATTTTAATAATTTATTTCGGGTTTTTTTTAATGCGTCTCTCCGCCAGAACCAGCTAACAGATCAGCTTTTACAGGCCAAATTGCCTTCTCTTTTTTTTAACATCTTGTTTGTATTGAGCGGCGGGGTGTATGTTTATTTTTTACTACTTTATTATAACTGGCTTTTACCGCATCGATTTTGGCTAATGGTATTTTATTGTACCATTAGTTTGGGAATGATCTACTTTATAAAATTTATAACCTTAAAATTTACGGGTTGGATAACCGGATACAAAGAAATTACGAATACTTATGTATTTATTATTTTTCTGATTAATAAGATATTGGGAGTATTGTTGATTCCATTTGCGGTGATTATAGCGTTTTCAATACCTACTTTAGTTACAGTTGCTGTAGTCATCTCTTTGTTATTAATAGTACTAATGTTTTTATTGCGTTTTTTTCGGTCGTATGGATTACTTCAAAACCAGCTGAAAATAAATGGGGCTCATTTTTTTTTATATGTGGTTGGTGTAGAAATAGTGCCGGTTTTATTGATATACAAGGGCTTGATACTTTTATTAAGTAAAAATCTTTAACTTTGTGAAGCCAGTCATAATAATTTATCCGATATGGTTAACAATGGCGAAATAAACCTAGCATCAAAAGATAACGTGGTAAAAAAAGTACTAATTACTCAGCCAAAGCCCGAAGGCGATCGATCTCCCTATTTCGACCTGGCCAAGAAGCACAATATAGAACTACACTTTTTTCCCTTTATTGTTGTTGACAGTATCCCTGCAAAAGAGTTTCGTAAACAAAAGATTGAAATCACAAATTATACTGCTATTATTTTCACAAGCCGTCATGCCATTGATAATTTTTTCCGTGCCTGCGATGAGTTAAAAACCAGTATATCACAGGACACCAAATATTTCTGTATCACCGAGGCGATCGCTCTATATCTCCAGAAATTTATTTTGTATCGTAAGCGGAAAGTATTTTACGGTGCAGATGGTACCAACAAGAGTTTGTTTGATGTAATTAATAAGCATAAAGACAACGAGAAATTCCTTTATCCCTGTTCAGAATCATTTGATAGTGAAATTACCAACTGGTTGAGAGATCACAATTGTGAATATGCAACACCAGTATTATACAGGATTGTAAGTAATGATATCAAGGAAGTAATTGCCAAAAATTTTGATGTTATATGTTTGTTTACACCAGGTGGTGTAAAAAGTTTACTTGAAAACTTTCCTGAATTTAAACAAAATGGAACTAAAATTGGTGCCTTTGGGGCAAATACATCAAAGGCAGCAGAGGATGCTGGTCTTATACTCCACATAAAAGCACCTCAGCCACAAGCGCCTAGTATGGTGAGTGCCCTTGAAATATATCTCACTTCATTAAAGAAAAAATAAAACTCACCCAATCCCATTCAAAGTGGGTTAAAGAAAAATCACTATCGAATAAACTTCTCCTTTTAAATTTTCGTATTTTATTTACCGATCGTTAAGTTGATATATTAAGAATTTATCTACGGATAAAGTTTTATTATTTTTTATTCATTTTTATTTTAAACAAGCAGATAAAACTGTAAGTAAGGCCATGCAGCATAAGTTCACCAATCGTTTAATAAATGAAAGCAGCCCATACCTGCTGCAACACGCCCATAATCCGGTTGATTGGTATGCGTGGGGCGAAGACGCACTTGCAAAGGCACGAACAGAGAATAAAGTTATTTTGGTCAGTATAGGATATTCAGCTTGTCACTGGTGCCATGTAATGGAAAGGGAAAGTTTTGAGAATGAGTCCGTAGCACAGTTGATGAATAATTACTTTATCAATATAAAGATTGATAGGGAAGAGCGTCCGGATTTGGACCACATTTACATGGATGCGGTACAGGTAATTAGTGGTAGTGGGGGATGGCCGCTCAATGTTTTTCTGACACCCGATGCAAAACCTTTTTTCGGTGGCACGTATTTTCCGCCTGTGAAGGCTTTTAACAGATCTTCGTGGACGGATGTTTTACAGGGTATTCAAACAGCCTGGAAAGATCGCAGAAACGAGATAGAATCCCAAGCCGAAAACCTGACTGACCATCTCAAACAATCCAATAATTTGATCTTAAAGGAAAGTAGTAATGCACTAAATGATGAAAATCCCATCCTTTCAACCGAACAATGCGATGCAATGTTTGCTGCAATTATGAAAACAGCGGACACACAATGGGGCGGTTTTGGCCATGCGCCTAAATTTCCGCAAACCTTCACCATTCAGTTTCTGTTACAGTACCATTATTTTACAGGAAATGAGCAGGCTTTGCAGCACGCATTGCTTTCTATAGACAAAATGCTGACAGGGGGAATCTATGATCACGTAGGTGGCGGACTTGCACGTTACAGTACCGACAATGAATGGCTTGCTCCTCATTTCGAGAAAATGCTGTACGACAATGCGTTGCTAATTAATATTTTGTGTGATGCCTTCCAGATTACAGCAGAAAGGAAATACGAAGATGCGATCCACAAAACAATATCGTTTGTTACCGATGAACTACTGGATAAGGAAGGAGGGTTTTATGCCGCACTAGATGCAGATAGCGAAGGCGAAGAAGGGAAATACTATGTATGGTCAAAAGCCGAAATTGAAGAATTACTAGGCGGGGATGCAGGGTTATTCTGCGAGTTCTTTGATATTTCAGAAGAAGGCAATTGGGAGGAAAAAAATATTTTAAGAATATTATCTCCTGTAGATTCTTTTTTAACAGAAAAGAATATTGAGGCGGAACATTTTTTGCAGACTATAAATAGCTGTCTACACAAAATATCAGTGGGAAGGGAGGCCCGGGTAAAGCCGGCTCTGGATGATAAAATTATTTTAGGATGGAATGCACTCATGTTGCGGGCCGTGGCAAAAGCAGGTGTTGTACTTAAGAATCAGGCGTATAAAACTTTGGCCGTAAATAACTTTGAATTTTTAATAAGCAATTTTAGTGACGTAAAGGGCGGCTTAGAATTAAAGCATACCTATAAAAATGGGTTTGCAAACTATCCGGCTTTTTTGGATGATTATGCTTACCTGATAGCTGCATCCATCCAACTTTATAGAACTACCTTAAATGAAGTATATATCGAAAGCGCATATCAGTATTGTGAATATTTAATTAATAATTTCAGTGATGAAGAAGGTTCATTTTTTTATTTTACTAATTTAAGTCAGAAAGATGTGATAGTAAGAAAAAAGGAAATATACGATGGTGCAACTCCATCTGGCAATGGGATTATGGCTGAAAATTTATTTCAATTGGCAATAATGTTTGATAAGCCAGATTGGAAAGTACGTGCTACAAAAATGGTAAAAGGATTATTGCCTTCAGTTATCAAATACCCGGGATCCTTTGGAATTTGGGCTTCATTATTGCTTCAGCAACAGGTTGGAATGAACGAAATAGCTATAATAGGAACAAACTATATGGAGGTTACCAGTAATGTATTGTTAAACTTTATCCCTAATTTAATTGTCATGTCTTCGGCAACTGAAAACATGAAATATCCTTTACTGGCAAATAAGCCACAAGTGGAACCAGTATTGATTTACCTGTGTAAAAACTACACATGTTTGGCTCCGTTTTCAGATTCACGGTTATTAATTGAACAGATCAACAATACAAATAAAATAACAAGTTAAAGGCACAATATAATGGTTTGTTGTTCGTTTTTAATCTTGTGCTATTAAACATTATAATAAATTGATAGTGCAAAGTGTAACGAGTAGAGCATAATTCAAAATAATCATTACATTTGCCTTACCCTCAAAGTTAAAACGATGAAGAACAATTCATTAATTATCATAGCCGTAGTGGCTACTGCATCTCTGTCTGGCTGTAAAATGTTAGGCAAAAGTAAAAAAGGTCAAGACTTGCCTAATGATGGTCAGTTGTACGGAGTTGCACCTGCCAAAAGCTGGAGTCTTCCCAAACCTCCGGGAATGGTTTATATTCCACCTGGAACCTTTCATATGGGTCCCAGTGATGAAGATGTAAACTATGCATACACTGCCCGTAACAAGCAGGTGTCCATTAGTGGATTTTGGATGGATGCCACTGAAATTACCAACAACGAGTTCCGACAGTTTACCAATTGGGTTAGAGACTCAATTGCTGCTAAGCAAATGGGGTTTTTCAAGCAAGGTCCGGATGGTAATGAATACATCGACTGGAAAAAGGCAAAAACTATAAAATGGGGTGATAAAGCTACCATGGAGAAAATTGATGCCATGATACTTACTCCAGACAATCGTATTTTCAATAAAAAGGAATTGGATCCTTCTAAAATGATTTATCATTCCGAAACGTTTGATTACAAAGAAGCATCGAAGAGAGAAAACGCTGGCGTACAGCGTTCGAAATTTATTGTGAAAAAAGACATTCAAATTTATCCGGATTCATTGTGTTGGGTGAGAGATTTTGCATATGCATACAATGAACCAATGTCGAAGAAATATTACAGTCATCCTGCATTTGGTAATTATCCAGTTGTTGGGGTATCCTGGAAACAAGCGACAGCTTTTTGCGAATGGAGAACACAATACCTGAATGGATTTCTTGAATCCAAAAAGAGAATTACCGAATCTGATTTCCGTCTTCCTACCGAAGCTCAATGGGAATACGCAGCACGTGGTGGTCGTTCACAATCGCCTTATCCATGGGGAGGTCCGTATTTAAGGAACAGAAAGGGATGTTTGCTGGCTAACTTTAAACCAGGTCGTGGTAATTATCCTGAAGATGGTGGTTTTTACACAGTTAGGGCTGATGCTTACTGGCCAAACGACTTTGGATTGTACAATATGTCTGGAAATGTGGCGGAGTGGACTTCCTCTTTATACTATGAGGGTGGTTATAATTTTCAACACGATATGAATCCAGATATTCGCTGGAATGCAAAAGATACTGACCCTCCCCGTATGAAACGTAAAGTTATCCGCGGTGGTAGTTGGAAAGATGTAGGATACTTCCTGCAAACAAGTACCCGAAATTATGAATACCAGGATACTACAAAATCTTACATTGGCTTCCGTTGCGTGATCGACTTACCTCCTGTAATGAAAAAAGGCAAATAATTATTTCCAAAACTAATTGGATCGTATGAAGAAATACTTATAAGCAAATTATAAGCTTATAGTATAATGCGAATTAAATTAATAAATTTCAACCCCCTCAATTAAAATTTTAAATTAAAAAAATTATGGCTGCTGGTCAATCTCGCCCAATCGATCGTATTCTTAACATCTTAGTATCTGCGGCTGCGGTGCCGGTATTATTAGGTGCACTGTTCAAAATAACTCACGCTCCCGGAGCGGATCTCTGGTTAAAAATTGGGTTATACGTAGAATCGGGTATATTTTTAGCATACGCATTGTTATATGTATTTGCTCCGCCTCCTGAAGCTCATATACCTGTGGCAGCACCGGTTGAATCTGGTAATCCTGCTCTAAAAAGTATGGACAAGATGTTACAGGAAGCTGATATCACCCCAACAAATTTGAAAAAATTGAGCGAAAGTTTTTCAAAATTGGGTTCTACCGTTGGAGGATTATCTGATATCGGTGATATCGTAAAGTCAACCAACGAATTTGGTAACAAAACTAAGGAAGCAACAGTGGCAATAGGAACAATGGCAACTGCATTTAGTAACAGTGCAAATACAATGGCTTCTTTCAATAATGCTTCAGAGAGCGCTAAAGGATTTCACGAGCAGGTACAAGTGCTAACTAAAAACCTTGGAAGTTTAAATACTATTTACGAGTTGGAATTGAAAGAGAGCAACAACCATCTTAAAGCATTAAACAGCTTTTATGGTAAAATGGCTGAAGCTAGCAGCGCTATGATGAATAGCGTAGACGATGCAAATAAAGCTAAAGATCAAATTAAACTTTTAGCTGGAAACCTGGGAAAACTAAACTCTGTGTATGGTAATATGCTGAGTGCAATGCAAGTTAAGTAGTAGGAACTAATTGATTCTTTTTAACGAAACCAGCAAAAATATTTCGTTAGTTATGATGAAAATAGGAAACAATCAATCAATTTAATAAAACAATCGTAAATCTGAAATACTATGGCTTTACCTAAAGAGCCCCGGCAGAAGATGATCAACCTGATGTATTTGGTGTTAACAGCATTGCTGGCATTAAATGTATCAAGTGAGATCCTGAACGCCTTTAAAGTGGTTGATACTAGTTTGCAGAATTCAAGTAATAACCTTGCTGCAGCTAACAGTACATTATACAAATCTTTAAATGATAAACTGATTGACTCAAAAACGGCAGACAAAGCTAAAATTTGGCAGCCAAAAGCTGAACAAGCCAAAAAGCTGTCGGATGATATGACAAGCTATATAGAGGGATTGAAAAAAGAACTTAAAACGGCTGCCGGGTTGGAGATGGTGGAAGGAAAAGAATCTTTTAAAGAAGATAACCTCGAAGCTGCTTCCCGTTTATTTGGCACCCAGGGAAAGGGTAAAGAGTTGGAGGCGAAATTAAAAGCTTACAAAGCAGCTATGCTTGCCATTGATCCATCCATTAATACAAAATTTGAAAAGACCTTGCCTGTAGATGTTGAACCTCCGATTGGACAGGATGGTACAAAAAAGGATTTTACCACAGCGTATTTTAATATGACGCCTACAGTAGCAGGATTGACATTGCTAAGTAAATTTCAAAACAATGTAAAAAATGCAGAAAACCAGGTTGTTACTTATTGCCACGAGCAAATTGGAGCGGTAGCTGTAATATTTGATAAAACGGGTGTTCTGGTTGGCCAAACTTCAAACTATGTAATGCCAGGGCAGGAGGTTTCTATTACAGCAGGTATCGGTGCTTATAGTTCTGCGGCACAGCCTCAGATATCAATCGGTGGTTCTAGTGTGCCAGTTATCGAAGGCAAAGGAACTTATAAAATTTCTGCTAGTGGATCCGGAGTTCGTAGAGTACCGGTTACAATTCGATATCTTGATCAAAATGGTGTTGCTCAAACCAGCACGGAGGAAGTGGAATATACAGTAGGTACACCAGGTGGGGCGGCAGTCATGCTTGACAAAATGAATGTGTTTTATATAGGTGTAGATAATCCAATTACGATTTCGTCTGGATCCGGTTGGGATAAAACGAACGTTACTATGTCGGGTGGAACACTGAGTGGATCTAATGGAAACCGGGTAGCACGTGTAACTACTCCTGGAAAAGCATCAATAACCGTAACGGCAGATGGTAAGACTACTCCATTTGAATTTAGGGTAAAAGAGATTCCAAACCCCATTTTTAAAGTAGGACCGGGTGGTACACGAATGACAGCTGGCAGTTTCAAAAGTCAGCAATATTGCAGGGCCGAACTAGAGAACTTTGATTTCGCTGCTAACTTTAGTGTTATCAGTGCAACGGTATATTTTTCTGGTGCAAATTTTGCAAATGTTCAAACTCAAACCATCAACGGCAATAATTTAACACCACTTAGTGCGTATATACAAAAAGCAGGACCTGGTACAAGCGTTACATTTGATAATGTAAAAGTTCAAGGACCTGATGGTAAGCAACGTACTATCCAAGGTGTTGGTATAGTGTTATATTAAATTTTAAAAAAATCATGCTATGATAAAGCATTCTGTAAAGTTTCTTGTGTTTTTGGCTTTTCTGGGTCTAAGTGTTATGACGGCACAGGCTCAAAAAAAACCGGTAAAAAAGCGTGCCGTACAAAAGCGGACCAATACAACGAAAACTACCAAGGGAAAAACAAAGGCTAATATTACGCCGACAGCACAGATTGACTCTGTTGCCAGTTTAGCGGTGGCACCTCCGCCGGCTCCCAGAATTGATAGTTTGCCAATTCCAAAAGTAAAAAAATCACTTCGTCCTGACGAAGCGGTTGAAACAAAAGATATTCGGGACAGAACTCCTTTAGCATATGAACACATCAGGGTTGACGACGCAGTTTTCCGCCATAAAATATGGCGTGAAATTGACACCCGCGAAAAAATGAATTTGCCTTTTAGATATTCGGCAGACGAAAACAACGGTAACCAACGGTTTATTTCAATCATTATGAAAGCGATCCAAGATAGCGCTGTGACAGTTTTTGATAATATTGATGACAGGTTTACAACGCCTTTAACCATCGCACAAGTAGCCGAAAAAATTTCAGGAGGTGTCGAAATTGTTGATATATTCGATTCTCTAGGTAATAAAACTGGCACCAGAGATGTTGTTAGAGAAGTTAATCTGGATTCCTTTTACAAATTTAAAATCAAGGAGGAAGTAATTTTTGACAAAGAGAGTTCACGCTTGTTTTGGCGGATACTAGGTATTGCACCTTTAAAAAGGGTTATTACCTCAACTGGTGTAGATCTAGGCGAAACCGAAATGTTTTGGATATATTATCCAGACATGAGACCAATATTCGCTAAATATGAAGTTTATAATGGAAAGAATTTTGGCGCAAGAATGAGTTGGGAAGAATTATTTGAAAGCAGAATGTTTAGCGGAAGAATAATTAAAAGCACAATCGATAATCCATTTGATATGCCAATTAAAGACCAAAAGGGTTTGCAAGAGAACGGCGTTTTCCAACTGTTGGAAGGTGAAAGAATTAAAGAAAAGATATTTAATTACGAACAGGATTTGTGGAGTTACTAATCTTCAACTTGAAAATAATAAAAGGCCCCGGTTTTAATCGGGGCTTTTTTATTTATGCTAGCTGAAGTTTAGTTTGTCTTTTGTTTTCCTAAGCAAAATTATTTAGGGTACTGAAAAAATTGGAGATAGTTTTTGCTTTTGAAATACCAATTACAACTGCAAGTTCTTCAGTAGATTTTGCTTTGATATTTTTTACTGATTTAAAAGTTTTAAGCAACATGTCAATTGTTGCTTTGCCAATACCTTCTATTTGTTCCAATTCATTTTTTAATGTGCCTTTGCTTCGCTGGTTTCGGTGAAATGTAATTCCAAACCGATGGACTTCGTCCCTTATTCTTCTGATCAGCTTAAGGCTTTCACTATCCCAGGGTAATTTTTTTGATTCCTGATCTCCATAAAAAAATAACTCTTCTTCGTTTTTTGCCAGGCCCACCAGCGTTGTTTTTCCTTCCAGGTTTAATATTTTAATACTCTCCATTGCAGAACTTAACTGGCCTTTGCCACCATCAATGATAACAAGTTGGGGAAAGGGTTTATTCTCTTCCGAAAGTCGTTTATAGCGGCGATAAACTACTTCTGCCATGGTAGCAAAATCATTGATACCTGCCACGGTTTTAACATTGTATCTCCTGTATTCGTCTTTGCTTGGTTGTCCGTTTTTAAAACAAACCATGGCCGATACCGGATAGCTTCCCTGGAAGTTGGAGTTATCAAAACATTCGATGTGCGTAGGGATTGCTGAAAGTTGTAGATCTTTTTGCAATTGAACCAATACAGCAATTATTTCAATGGAGGTTTTGTCTTCCAGGAGCAACATTTTATTTCGCTTCAATTCCTCTTTAAAATAGTTTACATTTTTTTCGGAAAGATCCAACAGCTTTTTTTTGTCGCCAGCCTGTGGTATGGTAATGGTAATTTCTTTTGGTGGGTAGTCGATTGTAAATGGAATGATAATTTCTTTTGCCTCGCTGTTAAATGTGTCTCTTAATTGAGCTACTGCAAAACTTAAAACCTCCGCCTCCGTTTCGTCGAGCTTCTTTTTGAGGGTAATGGTTTTGGTCAACACAATACTACCATTACTTACAGCCAAATAATTTACGTAAGCGGTATCTCCTTCCTCTAAAATACTAAAAACATCTACTGTACCAGTACGTTCATTTACAATGGTAGATTTTGCTTTGTACACTTGTAAATGATCCAACTTTTTTTTAATCATTTCTGCTTTTTCAAATTCAAGATGTTCAACATGGTGATGCATCTCTTCTCTGAAATGATGAATCACCGGTGACAGGTTCCCTTTGAGTAAATTTTTTAATTGATAGATCCCATCATTGTAATCTTCCAATGATTGCAATCCCTCGCAGGGACCTTTGCAGTTGCCAAGATGGTACTCCAGGCATACTTTGAATTTACCTTTTTCTATATTTGATTTAGTTAGGTTCAGTTTGCAGCTTCTTAACTGAATATTTTGCTTAATGAAATTAAGTAACTCTCTCACCTTTCCAACTGAAGTGTATGGACCAAGATATTGTGATCCGTCGTTTATCCTTTTCCTGGTAAAAAACACACGCGGAAAAGGCTCATTTTTTACAATAATATATGGATAGGTTTTATCATCTTTTAGATTGATATTGAATAGTGGCTGAAAATTTTTTATTAAAGAATTTTCCAATAAAAATGCATCCTGTTCACTGTTTACAATCGTAAATTCAATCTTACGAATTCTTTGAACCAGTTCGTGTGTTTTGTAATTGACGTATGTTTTTGAAAAATAGGAACTTACTCTTTTGCGAAGGCTTTTTGCTTTACCAACATACAACAATTCATTATTGACATCATAATACTTGTATATGCCGGCCTGCAATGGGATGGTATCTGCTAATGCTGAAAATTCCTTTTGTGTCATTATTTATAAAAATACGAGCTTAAATTGTGTGACCAAATTTGTAACAAATTGTTTATTTGGGTGCTATACTTTTTGGGTTTCAACATTTCTGATTTGATTTAAAAAAAATATCCTGAGGCGGTTTTAATATACTTCAGGCAACATTCGATGAATGAATTATGCTACCTGGTAATTCCGGAAAAATCCCACATCAAAACCATTTCTTTTTCCAATGACATACTGCCATCTGGTTTGTTTAAAATGGTGGAAATTTTAGCCATTTTATTACTTTGCCAGGTGAGCTGTTGGGTAACTAGTTGACCAGTGATCTTAGTGTCTTTTACAATATATACTTTGATCACATTTCCGGTTTCAGGATGAATGTAAACATCCCAGTGGCGAATTGAGATTGAATCCGGAAGCTTAGCGATAGGATCATAAGTAAAAGTAACTGCATTCAATGTTTGGTCGCTAAAACTGCTTTCCTTAAAATATTCAGTAAGATTTGTTTCATCAATCACGGGCGTAAGGAAAGGCGCATAAAATTTACTTAATTTATCTTTAGAAATCCAGGCAGAATCAATCTTCCCTTTAATGATCGTTAATTGCAGCGGGGTTATCGGCAATGAATCCAATATAATCATCTGGCCTTTAATGTATGAAGTAACCGGAAAAAAAGAATCGGTTTTTGATGACGAATTTTCCCGCGATGGAGTTAACTGCTTACCGTTATTGGAACAACTATAAAAAATTAAAATGGTTACTGTAATGAAACAATTTTTTTTCATTAGTCAAAATTACATAGAATGCCTATCTAAACAAAAAGCACCGGAGATAAACTGGAAAGGAGTGGCTAATAAGCGATTCGCTGGATTAAATTAATGGAATACAGGAACAAATATGGAGCAATGAAATATATCTCAAACCACGATTATTTTAAAGTTTTGGAAACCCCAAACTTAAGTCCATAGTTTACTAATTTCTCTTCAACAGCAAAAGTTTTGCTATTGGTAGAAAATAACTGTTTACGAAGTTGAGGCCCTACTTGCCAGGTTAACCCATTGGATCTAAAAGAAACAAAAGTTTCAAATCCTGCATTGAGGTTCCATCTGTTTAACATTGACGTCTCTTTTACATAATTGTGCCTGTCAGAGGAAATAAGATATGATTTTCCACCAGCAACAAAAGTGGGTTGAATGGTTGCACCTATATTCCATTGTAAACGCTCATTACCAATCAATTTCAGATCCATACCCACCGGCAAGGATATCTGGAATGTTTCATTATGCAGTTTTACAGATTCAAGTCCACTATTGTTCGAATAGGCTGTAGACCTGTAGACTTCATAAGATGTCTTTGTTTCAAAATTATGCATCGTCAGCTTGGTAGCAACAGGGTGTGAATTTCCAAAAGCATGCGCATTATAACGGGTAAACGCGAATTGGATTCCACCCTTAATTCTAACATTTTTTAAAATTAAATATTTTAATCCGGTTCCAAGTTCAAAGCCCAAAGAAGGTGTTTGAATTACTGAGGAATTAATACTTTGATTGGAAGATGAAATTGCAAATGGAGTTGCATTCAATGTACTACCAAATGCAACGGTATTATTGAGCGTTCTATAAACAACAGAAGGGGTGCCATAAATCTGCCAGTCCAACTTATTTGCCCACTTTTTAGGTGCCGGCCTGTTGTACAATGCGTAGTTATCAACCCAGTTTTTATCATCCGTATTTGCGATTACATTTTTGTTGGTATTATGCTTTAATTTGTCAACTTTGGATAGAACCTTTTCAATCTGAATTGTAGCTTTACTACTAGCTTCGGGGTTATTAAATGCTTCAATAGGATAACTATTAAAATCCATTACAACGGCCTGATCTACAAACTGTAGTCCCGTTGTTTCCATCACTGTTGTCGCAGATTGGTTTGACAACTTCACTTCCTCCAAATACGTTAGAGGGGTTGTCTTTAAATCTTTTTGTAATTCAGTATTAATGTCTCCTTTATAAGCAAATGGAATATTAATTAAAAAAAGCTCATCAATAGCGTTCTTATCCTTTGGTTTAATTGTTATTATATCATCGCTGCTTACAATATTAGTAACTGATAAGGTAGTTGGTATATCAAGTGTGCGCTGAAAGCGTGCTAAGGGAGAATTCAAAGTAGATTTTGAAGGCGTTGTATTTCTGATTGATCGGGAAATTTTAAAACTGGTAACAGTTCCTGAACTATTTTTTGCTAATGGGTCGGCGTAGGAAAAAATATTAGCACTTATGGTCGGCGAGCCAAACTGAGTCGAATTTATTTGACTCAAATCTGCAGACTGGTTATTGTTTTCAATTTTATTTACCCGGCTATATGTACTAGAATTTCTTGTGTTGAGATAACCAACTAAAAGTAATGCAGAAATAAGGGTGATGCACATTGCCACAGATGGCCATTTATGCCCTGGATGAATATTATTATAAATGCTGTGCCAAATCCTTTTGGACGGGTACATTCTAAATTCGTCTGACTTTTCTCTCAGCAATCTTTCAAAGTCGTCAGTATGAAAATCTCTGTCCATCTTTCCCGAGGTTTCTTTTAGTTCCTTTGTTAGTTTGGTAAATCCTATTTTGAAGCTATCGCCGTTCCGAAAAATGTGGTTCTGGCTTTGGGCTTTAACATTATTTTCTTTTTAACCAAAACATCTTCCAGCATAGCTTTCGCTCTCGTGTATTGCGATCTGCTTGTACTTTCTTCTATATCCAACATATTACCGATCTCTTTATGCGAGTAACCTTCAATAGCGTAAAGGTTTAGCACTGTTCGATATCCGATTGGTAACAACCTGATGCATTCAACTACTTCTTTCGCCTGCATAATTGAGGGGATGCTTTCCTCTCTAATACCAACAGCGCCGGCAAAAGATATATCTAAGCTATCTGAGAATTTTTTATTCTTCTTCAACAAATTAATGCACGTATGAACTATAATTCTTCTGATCCAGCCTTCTAATGCACCCTCACTTCTATACTGGTGTATTTGTGAGAAGATTTTTATAAAACCTTCTTGTAGCATATCCTCTGCATCTTCCCTATTTTTTGCAAATCGATAACAAACCCCTAGCATGCGGGGGCTAAATCGGTTATACAATGCCTCCTGCGAAGCTGCATTGTTGGAAAGACATCCGGCCAGCATAAGCTCTTCTGTCATAATTGTGCGTTGTTTACACTATAAATATAGACAAAATACTTTGTTAAACCGCTGCATAAAGAGAAACAGCCAAAAAATAATTTTTGGCTGCTTCTCCTTTAATATCACCAATTCGCTCTTAACGAAAAAATGAAATTTCTTCCTCCAGCTGAAAAGCCGGAAGCAAAATATCGATAGTTTTTATCAAAAATATTTTCTAAACCAAACTGCATTTGAAGACGCTTTGTAAAGTTCCAGCTACACTTAAGGTTTGCAGTAAACCATGAAGGCGTACCATCTGCAGTTGCATATTGGGCATTGTCTTCTCCATCACTATTATACTCATTCAGGTGTTTCCACCCATTGTAAAGCAGGTACAATTCTGTATTGAATTTTTTGCGCTGCCAGGCAATACTCGTTTTGCCCATCATCGGAGGTATGTGATCCAATGGTTTACTGGATACCATTTTATTAATCAACACATAGGATCCATTATCCTGTTTCTCATAAATGCGGGATGTTTTACTATTATCTGTTTTAAAATTCCCCTTAGTATAACTGAGCGTACTGTTAATACTTAAATTTTCATTGACTGATGCATTTACTCCAAGAGTGAAACCGTAAAGGATAGCTTTGTTGACATTCTGACTAGCCAATACCTGGCTTTTTATACCATTGAAAATAATCGAATCCTTTCCATTTAATATATAAGGCGCTTTAATAATGGCATTGTTAAACCATGTATAGAACCCGGTTGCTTCAATCGTTACCTTTTCTGCAATTACACGGCTAATTGATAGATCAAGATTGTAGGTGTACTCCGGTTTAAGATTTGCATTGGGTACAACCACTTGCCTGACCGCTGTACTGGACTCGAAAATCTTTGACAGATCATCTATATTGGGTGCCCTAAATCCAGAAGAAAACGACATCCGGATAATGGTATTTTTTCGGGGAGTAATGATAAGCCCTACGTTTCCTGTTATAGCTAAGTTGTTTTGCTTTACTGCTGTATCCGGCAAATTCAGAAAGGAATTGTCCAGTACATTACTTATTAAACTGATTGCCTGTAAACGGAGCCCGTCGTTTAGCACCAATTTTTTATTTTTGAATTTATAGATATGTTGCGCATAAATACCAAAATTGTTCATTTTATTTTTACCGTCTGGGTAACGGGAATTTAGTTTACCAATAACACCAGTGTTAAGGTTGGTTCTGCTGGCGGTGGATTTAACATCATTTAGCTGAGCATCGGCACCTAAAACCAATTCATTGGCACCCATCATTTTTCGGCCGCTGATGGTGCTTCCGAAGACTTTTACTTTTTCTAACTGTTTGTCAAAACGATCCATGCGCCTGTACTCTCTGGTGATGCGGCTTTCTTCAATGTCCTGGTAGTTGATATTTAATTTTAGTTCATTAAAAAAACCTGTTTTCAATGCATTCATTTCATAGGCACCAAGGAATCTTTTTTGTGGTCCATAGTACCATTCTGCAAAGCGTAAAGTAGTACCTATGCTACCTCCAAAATTTTGTACATCCTGCAGCCTGTCGTAACGTGGAACATGATTGGTGTTGGACAATTGAAAATTTAATGAATGAC
Organism: Chitinophagales bacterium; assembly: GCA_038215675.1. Lineage (GTDB taxonomy): Bacteria > Bacteroidota > Bacteroidia > Chitinophagales > Chitinophagaceae > Ferruginibacter. Next base: position 30,816 of record JBBQQP010000002.1, read on the forward strand.
TTATTTGATTATTCTGTTTATATAAAAACTTTTGAGTGATGTCCCATTGCTTATATCCTGAATATTTTTGTACCCGGTCATCTGGATTTGAAAGTACGGTGTCAATCCCGTTGAGCTGGCCAATGTATTTACTTCGTCTGCCAAAATCGGGATAGTTATTATTGTAATTACTACCCATTTTCATATCACCAAAATCACTAAAGTTATAGGCTTGAAACCAGGCAAATTTTTTACCGCCTAAGCTAGCATCCATATGTATTGTTTTTTCATTATTAACCGAACTATACCTGCTAAATGCCGTACCTGTGAAAAGGGAATTTTTATTACCGGATAGCACGGGTGATTTTGTAATTAGATGAATCGTCCCACCCAGTGCATCGCTTCCATAAATAGTGGATGATGGACCGTACAGTACTTCCACCCGGCTTAATGAGTTTTGGTCGGTAGTGATAACGTTTTGGAGATGCCCCGACCTGTAAATGGCGTTGTTCATTCTTACTCCATCAATTACCAATAAAATACGGCTGGCTTCAAAGCCCCGTAGAATTGGACTGCTGCCTCCCTGCTGACTTTTTTGAACAAAGACTTTCCCTGTATTAATCAACAGATCGCCGGTGTTTTGCGCATTGATTTGTGCAATGCTTTTGGCAGAAATAACTTCAATTTTTTGCGCTACATATTTTTTCTTTTCAGCAAAATTACTTGCAGACATAACAACCTCTTCCAGCAATATATCGTTTCTGGAGCTATCCCCAATCGCTCCTTTTTTTTGTTGCGCATGAATATTTTGAAGCAGTAAAACAGCTCCTATTATTAGATAATTTTTTCTCATTCGACTATTTTTTTTGCAAAAGGGTGCCTGCTGTAATTACATAGCAGGCCACACCTTTAAAATAAGTGACCGAAAAAACAATGAACGATTAAAATATTGGAGGCGGAGTTTTTATTGCATACGATTGGCTAGTAAGTGCTTCGTCGTAATATTCGAATAAAGTCACCAGACTTCCGTATACCCATGCTGTGAAGGCTTCATGACTTTTTAAAAAGGCAGGAGATAATAGTAATTCTAAAATTAGCTTATTGATTGGAGATGTTTCATTTTGTTTCTGGTGCATAACGGATGAAAATAATTTTTTTAAATTATTTTCATCAACGTCAAATAATCCCGTAACGATTATTTTATCTTTATTGATAACAATTGTTTTTACATCAAACAATTGCCCTTTAATAAAGATTTCTTTATCTTTTCTCACCCATTTAAATTCAGACTTTCTTATGGCAATTGTTTGAAGAGATGCATACTCCAGCTTTTCTTTCATTTCGTGCTGAATATGTTGTTGTTTAATAAAAAATGCAATCAAAAAAAATAGTGGTGCGGCTAAACTAACCAACATTGAAGCTGCCAATATTTTTTTTAGATTAAACATAATTTAAAACCCGGGAGATTATTTTGTAGCTATCTGTTGCGGTTTTTGTGGACGTTTCAGGCTATCGACAGGATATTGCACTTTCATGCTGTCCCTGATAGCAGTAGCCCAGTTAGAAAGACTTAATTTTTGCGTTTTATTCAGAATTGCATTCCGGTGTATACGGGTATAAGATGGCAGGGGCATTTCATCCTCCTCTACCTGTTCGATAATCTCTTCAAATTTCTTGTATTTTCGTCCAATTCTATAGGAGGCGAATTCAGAAAAGTTGACTTCCTTTTTACCTTCCAAAATATGATCATTTAACCACCATGCAACCGGTTGAATATTCGAATACCATGGATACTTGGTATTGTTACTATGGCAATCGTAGCAACTTGTTTGAAGGATCAGTTGTACATCATCCGGTACCTCATAAGCTTTGCTGATATCGTTGGCAAAAGCCACTGGATCGGCGCTCGTATTTTCTGTTGGCCGAAAAAACTGGATCAAAATGAGCGCAATCAGCAAGATGATGCCAAAAAGCTTTAATATTTTTTTCATGATGGGTTTGTTTAATTTTCAATTAGAATATTGCCGGACATCTCTGCTGGAATCGGTAAACCCATTATTGTTAAAATGGTAGGTGCAATATCTCCCAATTTACCATTCTTTACGGTGCCTTTCCAATCATTGTCTATCACAAAAAATGGAACCAGGTTTAAGGTGTGGGCAGTATTGGGAGTGCCGTCCTCATTTACTTCATAATCTGCATTACCGTGGTCGGCTAAGATAAAGATTGTGTAATCATTTTTCAATGCAGCCATTACTACTCTTTCTACACAGGCATCTACCGTTTCAACTGCCTTTATAACCGCCTTCCAAACACCGGTATGACCTACCATATCTGCATTGGCAAAATTCAAACAAATAAAATCTGATGTTTTATTTTCAATTTCGGGAATGATAGCATCCGTTAATTCATATGCACTCATTTCGGGTTGAAGATCGTAGGTAGCAACTTTGGGTGAAGGTATCATGATTCTTTTTTCTCCATCAAAAGGAACCTCCCTGCCACCACTAAAAAAGAAAGTAACGTGCGGATATTTTTCTGTTTCGGCGATCCTTATCTGGGTTTTACCATTTCGCTGTAATATTTCGCCTATCGTATTTACAAGGTCATCTTTTTTAAATATTGCCTGTACATTTTTATAACTATGGTCATATTGCGTCATAGTTGTATAATGCAAATTCAGTTTATGCATATCAAATTCATGCATATCTTTTTGCGTAAGTACTTCTGTAATTTCTCTGCAACGGTCTGTTCTAAAATTGAAGCTGACTACAACATCCCCGTCTTTAATTTTACCATTGGCTACACTGCTGTTGATGATTGGCTTTATGAACTCATCAGTTATTCCAACTTCATAAGATTTTTTAACTGCTCCCAATATGTCTTCAGTGTTAAAACCAATACCATTTACAATTGCATCGTACGCCAGTTTCACTCTTTCCCAGCGTTTATCTCTGTCCATAGCAAAATATCTTCCTGTAATGCTTGCGATTGTACCGGATGTATGATCCAAGTGATTTTTTAACTCGGTTAGAAATCCCAGACCGCTTTTTGGATCGGTATCCCTGCCATCAGTAAAAGCATGTATCAATAAATCTGATAACCCTTCTGATTTGCAAAGTGAAGCAAATGCCTTTACATGATTGATGTGCGAATGCACGCCGCCGTTGCTTACAAGACCTATCAAATGAAGCGGCTTATTGTTTTTTATTGCGAAATGGATTGCATCTAAAATGACTTTATTCTGTTGAAATTCGCCAGTGCGAATGGCTACATTAATTCGCTGCAGTTCCTGGTACACAATTCTTCCGGCACCCAGGTTTAAATGACCTACTTCACTGTTGCCCATCTGCCCTTCCGGTAGTCCAACATCTTCGCCACAGGTTACCAGCGTGGAGTTTGGATATTTTTTATATAAAGAGGTTACAAATGGCACATTGGCATTTTGTATTGCGTCACTACTTTTAACCTTTCCAAGCCCCCAGCCATCCATTATTACAAGGATTGTCTTTTTTGTGTTCATAGCTCAAAGTTAACTTTTTTAAGGCTTTTGGAAAAAAGCTAATTACCTTTTCATAATATTACTTACCAACAACCTTTAAGCTTGGCACGTTTTTGGCAAATTTGCATCCGTTAAAATACTTTATATGAAACAATTTTTTACATTATCTATACTCATTACTTGTCTTTCATCTTTCGTGATTTTGGTAGGAATTGAAGATGTGATATCAGCCATGAAATCCGGCAACGCTACATCAGTTGCAAAATATTTTGACAACAGCGTTGAAATCAGTATGCCAACAAAAAGCAATAGCTACAGCAAAAGCCAGGCTGAACTGGTTTTAAAAGATTTTTTTGCTACAAATCCTGTAAAGAGTTTTGATATCATACATAAAGGCGAAAACGCAGGGTCGCAGTATTGTATTGGTACATTGCAAACAAAAAATGGCACTTATAGAACTACTATTTTTATGAAACAAAAAGGGGATATACAAGTGTTGCAGGAATTGCGTTTTGAAAACCGGTGATAATATTTTTTAATTCATTTTTATAACCTGTAAGACTTTTCTCTTAAAGGTTTTTTTATTTTTATAAATTTGTGAATGATTCAATACGAAGAACAATTAACATTGCTAATAAAGAATGCCCTAGCTGAAGATATTGGCGATGGCGATCATTCGACTTTATCAAGTATTTCTGCCTCTGCAAAGGGTAAAGCTGTTTTAAAGATTAAAGAAGCAGGAGTGCTTGCTGGTGTGGCCGTTGCTGAGAAAATATTCCGTTATATGCAGCCTGATATTGTATTTGCAAGTACAAAGAAAGATGGTGAGCAGATGGTATTTGGAGAAACCGCTTTTACGGTTGAAGCAAAAGTTCATACTATCTTACAATGCGAGCGCCTTGTATTAAATTGTATGCAGCGAATGAGCGGCATTGCTACACTTACAAAGTTGTATGTAGACAAAATAAATGGTTATAATGCAAGGTTATTGGACACCCGTAAAACCACGCCCAATTTCAGGGTATTGGAGAAAGAAGCCGTACGCATAGGCGGTGGCGTAAATCATCGCTTTGGTCTATATGATATGATCATGTTAAAAGACAATCATATAGACTACTGCGGTGGCATCGAAAAGGCCATTGAAAAAGCTTATGCTTATGTTCAATCGAAAAAACCGGGTTTAAAGATTGAAGTAGAAACACGTAGTTTAGCCGATGTGAAAATGGTAATGTCTGTTGGTAAAGTAAATCGTATAATGCTGGACAATTTTACACCGGAATTGATTTCTGAAGCGCTAAGAATAATAAATGGGCAATATGAAACAGAGGCTAGTGGCGGAATAAGTTTAAACAATATAGAGGCTTATGCTGCAACCGGAGTCGACTATGTCTCAAGCGGATCCATCATTCACCAGGCCAGAAGTTTAGATTTGAGTTTAAAGGCTGTTATTATTGAACAATAAATGAGCTACGATGTCTAAAATAAAATTGAACTCTTTGGGTGGATTGGTTTATTCAACCGATCCAAATTTTAAACCGGAAGTGGGAGGTAATGAAGAGGAAGAAACAATGGTACCGGCTCAGCAAAAATTAAAAGTAAGATTGGATACGAAACGCCGGGCAGGTAAAGCGGTTACGTTGGTTGAAGGCTTTATTGGCACTACCTCCGATATAGAAGATTTGGGCAAGAAACTAAAAACGTTTTGTGGCACGGGTGGATCTGTAAAGGACGGTGAGATAATCATTCAGGGCGATAACAGGGACAAAGTGCTGCAATGGCTGCTAAAAAATGGATATAAAACTGCTAAAAGGGTTTAACAAGCCTTTAATCCAAATTCACCGTTATGCTCTTTGTTGCATAAAATACTCAACGCAGCGATTGGGCATTTTGAACCTGCTCCACAATACGTTGCGTTTCAGCTTTACATATGGCAATCCATGGGGCAATAGTTGGATTAAAAACGACTGATAGTCCTCTGAAACAAAAGCCCGCATGCGTGCATTTGTCTGGTTGCCATAAGATTGTAACGCCGTCTTTAGAATTGTTAAGTGATTTCTTGTGTATAAAAATAAAGTTTAACGATTATTGCTTCGAGAAATTACAACAAAAGGTGTTTTTTTCGGTTATTTTTGTATGAATACAATAAATAAAATGATTTCAAAAATATCAGAAGGCGTAACCGTAAGCGTAGAAACATTCTACCAGCCGGAATATAGCAATCCGGCAAACAGCGAGTTTATGTTTGCATACCGGATTACCATTGAGAATAGTAACATTTACCCTGTAAAATTATTACGTCGTCACTGGTACATCTACGACGCCACCGGCAGCCTTCGGGAAGTAGAAGGGGAGGGTGTAATAGGCGTTCAACCTCAAATAAATCAGGGGGAAAAATATCAATACATCAGTGGATGTAATCTCCGTACTGAAATGGGGAAAATGTATGGCACTTATACGATGGAGAACAGTAATAACAACAGAACTTTTGATGTAGTAATACCGCAGTTTGAAATGACTGTGCCGTTTAAGTTGAACTAAATAGCGGCTTTTAGCTATTTTTCCATATCTTGACCGCAATCTATAATCTTGATAGATTTAAATTTTATTTTACCATGCTTGCATTACTTTAAAATACCAATAATCTCTCAATGGCAAAGATCACATTTGATAACCGAAACAACCAGTTCTTCCAAAGTTTAAAGGCCTCAGTAGATGAATATTTTGAAACCAACGGTATTAAAAAAACCGGAGACTGGCGCCTTTATATAAAAACTATCACCCTAATTAGTGCAGCTATATTAATGTACAGCAGCCTTATTTTTCTTAAAATGGATGCTTTGCCTGCACTGCTTATTTGTATATTGCTTGGATTTACGTTTGCAAGTATTGGGTTTAGTGTAATGCATGATGCCAACCACGGCAGTTATAGTACAAAGCCCTGGTTGAACGATCTTCTTGGTTTATCTGCCAACGCCTTAGGGGCAAGTGCTTATTTCTGGAAACAAAAACACAATATCATTCACCATACTTATACCAATGTTGATGGAATAGATGATGATATCGCAAAGAGCCCGATTATTCGCCAATGTGAAACACAGAAGTGGGTACCTGCACATAAAATTCAACATTTATATTTAGTTCCTGTTTATGCATTGTCATCTATTTTCTGGCTTTTCTTTATGGACTTCGCCAAGTATTTTAGCAGAAAAATATACACCACCGAAGCCTGGAAA
>JBBQQP010000003.1:0-35615 GCA_038215675.1 Chitinophagales bacterium
GATAGGCGAAAGCATTTGCTAAAATTTTTTCTTCTACCAGGTCAATATAAACCTGGAAATAGCCCGGCTGGTTTGTGGATGATGGGTTATTCATGCTGTCATTTTTAAAAATTAAAAACCGCAGACTAACTGGGTAAGCAAGTCTGCGGTAGAATTATTCTATAAGATTAATTATCCTCTTTTACTTTTTTTCAAGGTTGGTTTAGGCAATACTTGTTGCGTTGATTTTCTTTCTCCTTTCAAAGTACTGGCTAATTTAATCGCATCGTAGGCATTGAGTAAACCACCTGTTTTTGAAATTTCACCCAGCAAGGCAGTTTCTTCTGTTCCCGGTATGGTAACGGCCTCCTTTAAAGTTTTTGAAGCGGCGGATGTTTCAATAACATATTTCAGTTGTTTGGCAGTAAGATTTGGATAATATCCCAAAATAAAAGCCGCGGTGCCTGCAACTACCGGGCAAGCCATACTGGTTCCTGAAGCATTACCATATGTGTTACCACCAGGTATGGTAGAGTATATCTGCACGCCGGGAGCAAATACATCCACTTCTTTTTTACCATAGTTGCTAAACCGTGCGGCAATTCCGCCATTTTTTGGATCACCGCTTGCACCCACTGTAATCCAGGTGTTGGCTTTTCCCTTTGTACCTGCATATACAGCAGAAGGAAAGTTATCGGCAGTATCTACATTTTTGGAGTCATTTCCTGCTGCGTGCACCAATAAAACGCCTTTGCTTTCAGCATATTTAACTGCATCATCCACCCATTCTTTATTGGGCGAAAAGTCTTTACCAAAGCTCATGCTTACAATCTGTGCACCATTGTCAACTGCATACCGGATGGCGAGCGCTATATCCTTGTCATGCTCATCTCCATCAGGTACGGCTCTAATCATCATGATGCGAACATTGTCTGCAATGCCTTCTATGCCTTTGTTATTGTTTCTTACAGCCGCAATAATACCTGAACAATGCGTACCGTGAAAAGGGGTGGACGCCATCACATCGTTGTTGCCATAAAAACGGTCATTAATATCTGCTTCGTTATCCTGAACAATTTCTTTTCTGTATTCTTCAGGAGCATTGTTTGCGGCATCCGCTTTTCTGATTTGTCCCTCAAATTCATCAATGATTTGCTTATTGGTAATGTCATCGCTGCTGTTGCCTTTACAAAGCTGCACCAGGAAGGCTTTTGTTTTTTTTGCGTCGGCATTTGTACTGGTATAGTTTTCAAGATCAGCACAACTGTATTCTACCTTTGCCAAATCTTTCGCAATTACCGAATCGCCTTTTAAAAAGGAAGGCAATAGTTTTTTCATAAACGATATTTCAAGTGGGTTGATATCCCCTACTATTACTTTTTCTGCTTTTTTATACATTTCCAGCTCAGCCAATTCCTCCGGTTTTAGAGAAGATTCATCAAGTGTTAAACTGCCATATTTTATTTTAAGCTTATTGTACAAGCGGGCTGCCTCATAACTGTCTTTGCTTACGTTTCGGCCGTCTTTGCCACCTAAAAAATTCCAGCCATGGATATCATCAATGTACCCATTTTTGTCATCGTCTATTCCATTGTTCGGTATCTCTTTTGTGTTGATCCACAAGATGGGTTTGAGATCTTCATGCAGGGTATCAATACCACTGTCAATAACCGCCACTAAAACCTGTTTGCTCTTGATTTTCTTTGTTTTTACAAAGTCGTAAGCCTTATCCAGGCTGATGCCATAAATGCCGGTTGCTTCTTTGTCTTGCAAATACCAGTTCTTCGGTAAAACACCTTTTGAATTTTGTGAAAACGCCGTTGCTCCTGAAAAGAATACCACAGCCAGGTATAAAAATAGTTTCTTCATCTGTACTTTTTTGTGAAGCTGCAATTTATAAAAAAGCAGTCAAACGAGGGCATCATTTGGAAAAAGAAAGAGAAAAGCCGGTAAAGATTAACAGGCTGTTACAAAGCCATCTTGTACACTTTGTAGTTTTCAGGAAAATGAAAAGCTTTAGCCGGTTTTTTGTCAAACAAGCCATAAACGGTGCTGCCGCTGCCGCTCATCGAGGCAAACAAAGCGCCGTGTTGGTACAACCCAGCTTTGATAACGGCAATTTCAGGATGTTGCTGAAATACTTGCTGTTCAAACTCGTTTATCAATTCATTTTTCCAGGAAGCCAACGGTGATGCAGTGATAGACCGAAGCGATGCGGCGGCTGCCTTATTGTTTGCAAGATTGAGTTGTGAAAATGCCCAACCCGTATTTATATGTGTACCAGGATTTATCAGCACCAAATGGCAGCCAGTTAAGTCAACGGCAGTTGGTTCCATTATTTCGCCCCGTCCTGTGGCAAAGCAGGGTTTGTTGAGGATAAAGAAAGGACAGTCACTACCAAGCATCAAGGCATAGGAGAATAATTGATCGGTTGATAAATGCAGGCTGAATTTATCATTGAGTAATTGCAATGTAAAGGCGGCATCAGCAGAGCCACCACCCAAGCCGGCTCCCATCGGAATGGCTTTGTGTAAATGTATTTTTACTACAGGTAATTGTGGAAAATCTTTTTTTAAAAGATGATATGCTTTAATGCAAAGATTGTCTTTTTCATAACCCCCAACCAAAATGCCTGATTGCGAAAAAATTACACTGGTATTATGTTCTGTAACGGCGGCTGGAATAATTTCCAATGAATCATGTAAGGGAACCGGGTAGAAAATGGTTTCGATATTATGATAGCCATCCGCTCTTTTACCGGTGATACGCAGGCCAAGGTTTATCTTACAATTAGGAAAAACAATCATTTTTAGGGAGCATAAACAGTTGGACAATGGATTCGTGCAGTACATCAACTGACAACCAATGAAATTTAATTAGCTTCATGTAATGAAGATTTCGAACCTATACCGGGAGTAAAAAAATAATAAAAAGTTCAATGATCTGCTACTTTCCCCTGCTTTTAATTTCGTCCCGTATAGCTATGGCCTTGATATAATCTTCTTGTTCTAATACTTCTGCCAGCAGGGTATTGAGTTCTTCCAGCGAGAGGGCGTTTAAGTCATCTTTACCACCAGTCTCTGTAGTCACTGATTCAGATGGCTTCTTTTTTTTATCATCACCCTCCATTAGCATTCCGGCACTATCCAGGATATTGTCGTATGTAAAAATCGGGCAGCCAAACCGAACCGCAAGTGCCAGGGCGTCAGAAGTACGGGAATCAATTTCAACAGTATCATTTGCACTGCTGCAAACCAGTTTGCTATAAAAAATTCCCTCCTGCAGGTCATTGATAATCACCTCATGTAATTCCACATTAAATGCCATCATAAAATTTTTCATCAAATCGTGCGTCAACGGACGGCTAGGGCTCATCCGTTCCAATGCCACGGCAATAGCCTGTGCTTCAAATCCACCAATTACAATGGGCAACCTGCGTAATCCATTTACTTCGCCCAATACAACTGCATAAGAATGTGTTTGGGTAATGCTGTGCGAAAGTGCAACGATTTCTAATTCTATTTTCTTCATATATAATTGTGCGAAACTAAGTGTTTTTACGCAAATTGTTAATAGCTTTCATTGGCATGATCGGCAGTGGTTGTTGTTGTTCTTTTGGTTATCCTGATACAACAATCATTTTGTTTATTTTAAAAACAACCTCAAGCACCATGAATGCAGGTGAAACGAATTTATCTAAACAAAATTATAAAAGAAAAGCCTCCCAAGGTAAATGGGAGGCTTATATATTTTTGCTTTTTATTTTATTATGAAGTTGCTTTCATTTTTTTAACAGCCTCAATAATTTTTGGCATTACCTCAAATGCATCACCCACGATACCGTAATCCGCCGCTTTAAAAAATGGAGCCTCAGGGTCTTTATTGATTACTACAATTGTTTTACTTCTGTTTACGCCAGCAAGATGTTGTATGGCACCCGATATTCCAATAGCAAAATATAAATTAGGAGCAATGGCAATACCGGTTTGGCCTACGTGCTCATGGTGCGGTCTCCAGTTGATATCCGCTACCGGGCGACTACATGCGGTAGCCGCACCTAATAATTTTGCAAGGTCTGTTACCAGCGCCCAGTTTTCCGGTCCTTTTAATCCACGTCCGCCACTCACTACTATTTCCGCTTCTGTTAATGGTACTTCTCCTACAATTTTATTTACTGAAGTTACCTGCACTTTAGCTGCATCAACGGAGGCTTCAAACGGCACTACGGCTGCAACGCCATCGGTAATTGTAATCGGGTAAGCATTGGAATTTAAAGAGATTATTTTGATAGCTGTATTGATGGAAATATTTGCAAATGCCTTTCCACTGAATACATTTTTCTTTACTACAAAACCATTACTGGTATCGGGTAGTGCAATTGCACCTGTAACCAAACCGGCCTTCAAACGAACGCTCAAACGGGGTGCAACGGATTTGCCGCACAGGTTATTTGAAAATACAATTACAGTAGCACCTGAAGCAATGGCAGCATCAGCAATTAGTTTTGTATATACCTGCGCATCCAAATGGTCCAATGCACGATTGTTCACGGTATGTACTTTTTGAATGCCATATTTTCCGAGGCTGGATAAATCTTCTGTGATAGAACCCAACACAATAGCCTCAACAGTTACGCCCAGTTGTTCTGCAACCTTAGCCCCGTAACATGCGGCCTCCAGTGATGATTTTCTGATTTGGCCTTCGGCCTGGTCCAAAAAAATTAATACACTCATGGTAATTGTATTTGATAATTAAAAAAATGGTACCGAAAAAATATTAAAATTATTTTTCAACAGATTATAAAGCAATCAAACCTGAGGTATAAAAGTGCCCTGTTTAAATAGTGCTCGACCCTCCAAAGTCTCCCCTTCAGGGGCCAGGGGGTTCTTAAATCACCTTTGCCTCCTCGTGCAACAATCTTACCAGTTCCTCCGGGTTGTCGGCTGAAACCAGCTTAACACCTGCCTTAGCCGGTGGAAGATCAAATGAAGCAATCGATGTCAAGGAATCTGTTATCACTGGTTCCACCACTTTAAGTGGTTTACTTCTTGCCCCCATAATACCCTTCATATTTGGAATGCGTTGTTCTGCCATTCCTTTTTGGCAACTTACTACAATGGGCAATTGCGCCGTGTCAGTTTCTTCACCGCCTTCAATTTCCCTTTCAATGATAGCTTTGGTACCCTCAAGGGTAAATTGGGTAGCCAGTGAAATGTAAGGCAGCTCCATTAATTCTGCCACCATACCGCCAATAGAAGATCCGTTGTAATCGATCGTTTCTTTTCCGGTAAAAATAAGGTCGTAGTTGCCTTCTTTGGCCACTGCTGCAATTTGCGACGCGATATAATAACTGTCATGGCTATCAACATTTACACGGATGGCTTCATCTCCACCCAGTGCAAGTGCTTTTCGAATAATCGGATCGCAATCCGGCGCTCCCACTGTTATTAAATGTATGATCGTTGTTGGATCTGCTTCTTTTAACTCAATCGCTCTTACGAGCGCATACCATTCGTCGTATGGATTGATGATCCATTGTACCCCATCGGCAGCGAATTTCGTATTGTTATCTGCGAAGGCTATTTTTGCGGTAGTATCCGGAGTTTTACTGATACAAACTAGTATTTTCATATTAAAATTTTAGCAAAACGAAATAAGTTGTTTATGCAACTAAAAATCAAAGATACAATTTGTAGGTATCAATTGAATCATTCAATCAAAAAAAATATTACCGGATGAACAGGATCGAAAAATTACTGGAATATATGGAAACCGCCGACAAGGATAGTTTTTTGCAACATGCGCTGGCACTGGAGTACATCAAAATTGGAGACGATGAAAAGGCACGTGCCCTCTTTAATGAATTGTTGTTGCGGGAGCCCACCTATGTAGGTTCCTACTATCATTTGGGCAAACTTTTAGAGCGGGTGGGCGACTTTGATAAAGCCATCCGAATTTATAAAAGAGGGATAGAGGAAGCGAAAAAGGCTGGCGATAATCATGCCCGCAGTGAGTTGCAGGGAGCATTGGAAGAGATTGAGGAGTAGGGGCCCCTGTCCCCTGAATGGGCAACTTAGGACGAGTGTTTTTGGATTGGACGTTGGTTTTTTAATGATGAGCGTGGTGATTTGTTAGCCCGGCAAAAGATTAATAATTAAGCATCGTTGCGTCGCACTCTTGTACGTTTGTCGCATTGGGCAACATCGGTTTTCAATTTTCAGCAGTTTTTGTTATTCATTAAAGTACTTCAATGAAGTTGTTAGAAAAATTTAAACAATACATTCAAAAAGAAAATCTCTTCCATCCAAAAGACAGGCTGCTGCTTGCTGTTAGCGGAGGGGTAGATTCTGTTGTGTTGTGCGATTTGTGTAAACAGGCCGGATACGACTTTGTGATTGCACATTGCAATTTCCAACTGCGGGGTGCAGATAGCATACGTGATGAACAATTTGTAGCCGGACTGGCGTCAAAATACGATGTTCCATTTTTGTTGAAAACCTTTGATACGATCGGGTATGCAACAACTGCAAAAAAGTCTATTGAAGAAGCTGCCAGGGATTTACGTTATGAATGGTTTCATTCGTTTCTTGTCAACAAAAAGTTAGCAAATATTGATGAAGCATTCTCATTGGCCGATTCGCCGCAGGTAGATTATATTCTTACTGCCCATCATGCAGATGATAATATTGAAACTGTGTTGATGAACTTTTTCCGCGGTACCGGCATCACCGGTTTAAGGGGTATTTTACAAAAGCATGGGCAACTGATTCGTCCGTTGTTGTTTGCCAGGAGAATTGAATTAGAAGCTTATTTAAATGAGCAGCAACTTCAATTTGTAACCGATCATACCAACCTGGAGAATGATTATACACGCAATTATTTTCGAAATACGATCATACCCCTCGTAAGCGAACGTTACCCAAACGCCGCCAGCAATGTGTTGAAAAATATTCATCGTTTTAGAGAAACAAATGATTTATATCAACAAGCGGTTCAATTGCATAAGAAAAAATTATTGGAGTTGAAAGGAGCCGAGGTGCACATCCCGGTGTTGAAATTATTGAAGACTGTACCGCTTAACACTGTATTGTATGAAATCATAAAGGACTTTGGGTTTACGGCACACCAGACCGACGAGGCAGTAACATTATTAAAAAGCGAAACCGGGAAATACATTCAATCGGTAACACATCGTGTGATTAAAAACCGCAACTGGCTTATTATTTCACCTTGTAAATCTGAAGAAGCACACCATATTTTAATTGAAGAATCTGATAAAATAATTCTCTTTAAACAGGGCCGCATTAAAATTGAAAAGCAATCAATCCTGAATATTAACCAGTCAGCTTTGGTTGCACAACTGGATGCAGCAGCAATCAATTTTCCCTTGATCCTTCGTAAATGGAAACAGGGTGATTATTTTTATCCGTTGGGAATGCAAAAGAAAAAAAAACTGAGTCGTTTTTTTATTGATCAAAAATGTTCGCTCACGCAAAAGGAAAACACCTGGGTGATTGAAATGGATAAAAAAATTATCTGGGTTGTAGGTATGCGGATAGATGACCGTTTTAAGATTACCGCAACCACAAAAATTTTTTTAAAATTATCGGTTAGCCAAAATGAGGATGCGATAGTTCCTCAATGATAGCAGGTAGTAATTGTGGCGACATAAAAGCTATCAGAGCCACCGTAAAAACCAGTCCGAATAAGGAGCCCCATAAATGAGCATCGTGATTGATATGCCCCATATTTTTCTTCGACATGTAAATGCAGTAACCCAGGTAAACAAACGCAAATACTATAAATGGCATCGGTATAAAGTAAATCCTTATCATGCCCCAGGGCTGAAATAAAACACAGGCGAAAATTACCGCTGATACAGCACCAGAAGCACCAAGCGATTTATAATTATAGTCATCCTGGTGTTTGATATAACTGGGAATATCAGATACGATCAATCCGATAAAATAAAGCAGCAGGTAAGAAATATTGCCGCCCAAACCGTATTCAGCAAAGTAGTATTCAATGGCAGTTCCAAAAAAATAAAAGCTTACCATGTTAAATAACAAATGAATAAAATCGGCATGAATAAATCCTGAGGTAATAAAACGGAAATATTGTTTTTCCCTTTTGACCTGGTAGGGCCACATAATGGTTTTATCCAAAAAATCTGCATTAGAAAATCCAATCAACGAAATGATCACATTGATTGCGATCAGGCTAAAAGTAATAGGAGCACTTGAGAAATCCATAAGTATAAATTAGGATTCAAAACTATTGTATTATTTCAACTATGGTGATATTTTTCATTCCGGTTAATACTGCATGCACGGTAAATCTGTTCGGCAAGTACCAGGCGGACCAACTGGTGCGGAAAAACCAATAGCGATAAACTCCACTTATAATTGGCTCTTAGTGCAACAGCATCACTAACGCCATATGCACCGCCAACCAGGAAGACTATATTTTTAATGCTTTCATTGGCCCTTGACTGGATAAAGGCTGCCACTCCTTCACTCTGCAATTGTTTGCCTCTTTCATCGAGTAAAACCAGGTAGTCCTCTTTTTGTATGGTATTTAAAATGATTTCCCCTTCTTTTTTTTTGAGGTCAGTTTCGCTTAGCGTAGCCGCATTTTTGGGCATTGCAATGATGTTCCATTCCACCGGGTAATAGTTGGCAATGCGTTTTGTAAACATTTCAACGCCCTCTTTCACATAACCCTCGTGTGCCTTGCCAATGGTCCAAAACTGAAGTTTCATAATATTATTTCCGGCAAAAATGCACAAAGAGTTGGGTTCAATAAAATAAATCTCTATTTTTGCCGTCCAATAACAAAAAGCGTATTATATGCTTTACGTTCAGGCCGGCTGCGTAGCTCAATTGAATAGAGCGTCTCACTACGGATGAGAAGGTTTCAGGTTTGAATCCTGACGCGGTCACAAAAAGAGATTATCTTACTGATAATCTCTTTTTTTTGCATGTTTACAACCTACATACTTTACTCAGACAAGATGGATAAGTTCTACATTGGTTATACTAGTGTAAAGATCGAAGCACGCTTACAGATGCACTTAGCAAATCATAAAGGCTTCACGGCTAAAGCCAAAGACTGGCGTATTTTTTACGCTGAACAGTTTGCAACAAAAGCAGCTGCCATGCAAAGAGAAAAACAATTAAAGGCCTGGAAAAGCAACATTCGAATCAGAGAATTAATTTCCCGTAGCTCAATTGAATAGAGCGTCCCGACCACAGGTCGGGAAGGTTTCAGGTTTGAATCCTGACGCGGTCACTAAAGCTTCACAGAAATGTGGGGCTTTTTATTTTTTATATACCCTCCGCTAAAATTAAATTTAAAATCCAGGCTTATTCTACACCGGAGGCATAAATTAATTCCTGATGTCTCCAATTAACTGCAAAGTCCGAATTTGATATTGATAAAGACTTGCTGAAAGATTTGGATTGGATAAAATTGGATGAAAAATTTAAAGACATTTTTATAGAATACAAAGGCAAGGATTAAAAAAAAATAAAATCATAGCAGGCATTATTTACAGGCATTGAACTGCTTATCATTGAAAGTGAAATTTATGTTGCAAATACTTCAAATGCTACGCTTACTTATTTGTAATTGGAAGGTAGACAAACGCATTAACGATGGCATCTTAGATAGTAAATGAGCGGAGTATGAAAAACAAATTGTCGTTTCGCTGTCACGACAATTAGTAAGTAATTAAGGCAAAAAGTTTAAGGATAAAAACATCAGCAGAATGATAAAAACAAAAAATTGAATGCAGATGATTGGCGCAAAAAATCTTTACTGTAATTCACTTACCAGAAGCTTGAAATAAATACTTTAATAAAACCAGCATTTTTACGAAAAGTCAATTTTTTATAGGAATTCACTTTCTCTTTTTCATCCCAATCCTTCTTGTTACTTTCAATGAGATTGGATTTGTTTTCCTTATGTACACAATCATCAACAGCTAAATAAAATACTGCTTCAGGCGTGGTAATAAATAGCAAAGATTCATCTTCTCCTCCAAAAGTAATATTTGTAGGCATGTCATTCAACTCAATGTGCGCTAACTTTTCACCATCAGGTGAAAGTATTACTACACCATCATTGGTGGCCGCATACAGATTGTTGTGTTTATCCATTTTAATTCCATCAGCATTTATATAAGCGAAGATCTCTTTATGAATAATTTCGCCATCGGCTGATAGTTCATACTTGTAAATTTTTTTTTCGTCAGGATGGTTACTGCTAACTAATAAATGTCTTTCATCCTCTGAGAAACACAGACCATGCGGATATTTCAAATCTGTCACAATCAAACTAAGTTGATTATTAAAAAATCGATACAAGCCGTTGTGTGACTGAAATACAGATGGATTTAATGCCTGCGTTTTTATCCCGTATGGAGGATCGGTAAAGAATATTGCACCATCGGATTTTACCACAATATCATTCGCACTATTAAATAAATTACCATCTAAACTACTGCACAGCCGTAGTATGTTTTTTGCCTTAACCATTTTAGAAATGCCATGATTGCCATGCTGGCAAAAAATCAGATTTTCTTCTTCGTTTACTTCAAGGCCGTTTGACGCAATCATATCCGACAGCTTTTTATAAAGAATACACCTTCCTCCACTATTATACAACGGAACATGCACAATGCCATTAAGATATATTTGAAAAATTCTGTCAAGGTTAATGTCACTAAGCATCAGATAACCTTCCGGGTGCCAAAGTGGCCCGTCGGCAAATCTAAATGCACTG
The DNA here is from genome assembly GCA_038215675.1 of Chitinophagales bacterium. GTDB lineage: Bacteria > Bacteroidota > Bacteroidia > Chitinophagales > Chitinophagaceae > Ferruginibacter. Next base: position 10,765 of record JBBQQP010000003.1, read on the forward strand.
GCCAGTTTAGTAATCACTGGATTTTTCGTAAATAAATACACACCATCAGGGTGATATATTTGAGTCATATTTTGCATCATCAGCTAGTGCTATGTTAACTTTAAATTGGCGTACTATTTATTTTACTATACGAATTATAAAACCCGCTTTGATACTGTCGTTCATTCTTAATTCGTGTAATTAGTGCCTAAAATTCTTGTTATCACTTTGAGTCACTTTAGGCTTAACAGAACACTAGTATAAATGTAAAGTGTTAATCCCTGGCAATCCATACAGAAACTGAATTTCCTTTAACTAAAAACATGCCTATTCCATTTTCATCTGTAATTAAAGAACCCGAGAAATGCCCGGTAACATCCTGGTAATTCTTATTGGCATTTCCAACACCCATATCCATTTCCTTATATCCATCTGCTCCGTTGCTTATTACCACAGCACAGCCAGTCCCGGGATTCTCTTCTAATCCCTGCCTTACCCATCCTACTACATTTGGATGGTCAAAATAATCAATCTGGTTGCCATAAGCCATGCCTTTTCTCACCATCAATAATTGCTCTAACTCCTCTACATTAACCAATGAAATTTCAATTTTCTTCCCTTCTTTTTCGTCTGTATAATCCGCTCCATACATACATGGATAAAATACCATTGGCGTCCCCTGTTCCCTCAGCAGTATAAGTGCATAGGCCAATGGCTTAAACCAATAATCCACTGTTGATTCCAAAGATTGCAATGGTTGTGTATCGTGGTTTTCTACAAATGTTACGCTCAATTCAGGTTTTACCTGTACTAGAGTCCCGTCAAATATTTTTCTTAAATCATAGTCACTTTTCTGAAGCGATGCTTCATGAAAATTAAAATGTAGCGGAACGTCAAATAATTGAGTCGCATTTTCAACAACTTCTAAGTATTTCAATAAAGCATTCAAATCACATTTCCAATACTCACTTACTGCAAAAAAGTTCTTATTAAATTCTTTTCTTAAATATTGCAGCCACATTTTTACAAAGGCTGGCGACATATGCTTTACTGCATCCATTCTAAAGCCATCCAATCCTGTAGTTTCAACATACCACTTCCCCCATTTCATTAATTCTTCTCTTACACTTTCATTTCTAAATTCAATATCAGCTCCCATCAAAAAATCATAATTTCCGAACTCTTCTTCCATTACATCTTCCCATTTATCTCCCCACTCATTCACTATGCTGTATATTACGGTTTGGCCATCTTTCTCACGATCGATACCGGTGAATGTGGTGCTGTTCCACTCGAAATTTGAATACTGGCCGTTGCGCCCCGGAAATGTGAATTTAGTATATGCCTCAATCGTCTCAGGGTGGTGGATGATTTCATTTCTATTATCGGGATCTACCAGTAATGCTGTAAAAGACTCTTTTTCATCCGCACCATGTTTATGGTTCAAAACAATATCGGCAATCACCCCAATATTGTTTTGGTGAAAAGCGGCTATGCATTGCAGGTACTCGTCTTTTGTTCCGTACTTGGTTCTTATTGTATCTTTTTGGTCAAATTCTCCTAAATCAAAAAGGTCATATACAGCATAACCTGGCTCCTTATATCCGAGCGCTGACTTATACGCTGGTGGTAAATACACATGTGTAATTCCTTTTGCAGCCAGTATTTCGGCCTGAGAGGTACAATGGTTCCACCACTGACCGTCCTTAGAAGTGTACCAATGAAAAAATTGAAAAATCGTAATGTTTTGTGTCATATTTTTTCAATTTGAGATTTAAAATTTTTCATTTCATTATGTAAACAAAATTTATACCTCTCCAATTATCAATTAGGTGCTATTGATATTGTGTATTTTTTTCCTCAAAAAGAGAGGTATACTTATTGAAATCGTTAAGTTTTAACGTAGAAACTTATGGCAGCAGAAATAATTCCGGAGCAAAAAGAAGGCGGCAAATCTGATAATGTAAATTCCATCAAATGCATTGATGAAAGAGAAGCAGTTTATTTTTTTAAGCGGGCATCCAATCGTTTACTGGACGTGAATAATTGGGAAAAAATTTGTAACGGACTTTTTAAAGCGAATTTCAAACTCTGTGACGAGTTCGGTAATGCAATCAATCGATTGGCACAGCTGAATGATTACTTTAAAATTGATATACCGGGACCTGGGACGGTTGCCGGAGAAGGGTATGACTGGGTAGAGGTTGTGCATATTTCGGACGTTGCGGATAAAATAAATAATAGTCAATTACTAAGTATAACCGTGAAGCCGGCTTCCAGTCCGCAAAATGACAAAGCTTCAATAGCACATTTTTTTGATGAACAAGCTACCACTACTTTTTTAATTCGAAGACATGCATGTAGTGTAAGTGCAGAAATCCACGGACGAAACGAGCAGCCAAATGACCAGGTAGGAAATAAAATCGATACCGTTAGGAATACATTAGTCGCAAATGCGGCAATGTTGGGGTTTTCTGACACGCAATGGAAACAACTTGTAAAAGCTTTTCTTTCAGAAAGTGATCCTAATTAATTATAGGTCTTATTTTTGTTTCTGGTAACCAGGAATTCTACCGCACAATTAAATAAAGATCAATTGTTTGAGGGCGGAGAAATTTTTCGAATAATTGTGCCTGCAATAAGAAATTGTTTCAACATATAAATACATGCCAACAGAAACACAAGAAACCGGGGAGAAAGCCAAACTGTCTTCATCCGCCCATAATTTCCCCATCGTGGGCATAGGAGCATCTGCAGGTGGGCTTGATGCCTTCAAGCAAATGCTGGAAGCAATACCAGTAGATTCAGCAATGGCTTATGTAGTGGTGCAGCATTTAAACCCGGCCCACCATAGCAACCTCACCGAAATACTTTCGAGAGTTACCAAAATTCCGATTGAGGAAATTACCGATGAGGTAATCATTTTGCCAAACCATATTTATGTGATGCCTTCCGGTAAAATTCTCACTTCGGTTGACGGATTTCTTAAACTCACTCCCCGGGAAAACATAAAAACCAATTTAGTGATTGATGTCTTTTTTACTTCGCTTGCCGTGGTATGGGAGAGCATGGCCGTGGGTGTGGTACTTTCAGGCACTGGTGCGGATGGCACAGCCGGATTAAAAAAGATTAAAGAATACGGGGGCACTACTATTGTTCAGGACGAGTCTGCTGCTTATGGCGATATGCCGCAAAGCGCAGTAGACGCCAATGTGGTAGATTTTGTTTTGCCTGCGGGGAAAATTCCTGCCCAACTATTGAAACTAAACAACGATTCCGCCATTACCCAAACAAATGAGGAAGAAGAACTGCTTCTACAAAGCGATGAAGTGGTATATAAACAAATGCTCCAGCTTTTGCTACAGCGCAGCGGAGTTGATTTTTCTTATTACAAGCAAAGTACGGTACGCCGGCGTATTGGCCGCAGAATGGCGATGCACAAAAGAGGAAACCTCGCAGATTATTTAAAATTTTTAAGTAGCGATAAAAACGCACAGGATGCCCTTTTCCAGGATATGCTCATTTCTGTAACTTCTTTCTTCCGGGACCCGAAAATGTATGACACTTTATTAGAAAAGGTATTGCCTGAATTGCTTAAAAGTAAACCGCCTGAAGACACCATCCGCATCTGGATTGCAGGATGCGCAACGGGTGAGGAAACCTATTCTATTGCTATCTGCCTGCACGAGTACCTGACCATCTCCAAAGGGCAAGGTAATTTTCTGAACCCACTTTCAGGAGGCAGGGGGGCCATACAAATATTTGCATCTGACATTTCAGAAACTGCCATTGATAAAGCACGGGCAGGCATCTACACCAAAGCAGATGTGCAACCTGTTTCCGAAAAACGGCTCAGCAATTATTTTATAAAAACAGATGGCGGTTATCAGGTAAATAAAGTTGTACGGGACATGTGCGTATTTGCGAGACATAATTTCTTAAAAGACCCACCCTTTGCAAAAATAGACCTGATCAGTTGCCGTAATGTGCTTATTTACATGGAATCTTTTTTGCAGAAAAAAGCGCTGACAACTTTTCATTATGCGTTAAAAGAAAATGGAACCCTCTTGCTTGGCAAATCAGAAACTGTAGTTGCCGCATCGGAATTGTTTACATCTTCCGACAAGCGGCTAAAGATTTATTCCCGTAGGCCCGGCGAGGGGCGCATCATGCAAGTGGCTACCGGGCGTAGGGAGGAAACTTTAACAACACAAAACACGGAAGCTAAAAATGAATTTCCGCAATCCGATTTTCGCAATAATGCAGATGCCATACTCCTTTCAAGAGCACCGGCAGCAGTGGTCATAAATGCAGAAATGGACATCGTGCATATTCATGGAGACATTGAACCGTTTTTAAAACACTCCCCGGGCAAACCTTCCTTAAACCTTTTAAAAATGGCAAGGGAGCAATTAGCAATTGAATTGCGAAATGCTATTTACAAAGTAAAATTGAGCAAGGATTCAGTCATTAAAGCCGAAATAACTACTTACCCACACGTTGGAGGAGGAGATTCGGGTTCCGCATCTTCAGTAAGTATTGAAGTTATCCCGCTCGCTGATACGGTTGAACCTCATTATTTAATTCTGTTTACAAAAATTCATTTTTCCTCTAAGGAGGATATTTTAAACTCCCCGAAGGGTGGTAGAGGGTCTGTAATAAAACGTAACAAAGATTTAGAGAAAGAACTTGCACATACCAGGGAAGACGTGATTTCCATCAGAGAAGAGATGGAAGCAACCATTGAAGAATTACAAACTACCAATGAAGAATTGCAAAACAGCATTGAAGAGTTGCAAAGCTTAAACGAAGAATTAGAAACATCCGGAGAAGAGCTGCAATCGAGTAATGAAGAACTTACCATTGTAAACCAAGAGTTGATTGATAAAGAACATTTGCTGAATGCGGCCCGTGATTATTCTGAAGCGATCATAAGCACCATTAAACAACCCCTGCTTGTTTTAGATAGAAGCCTTTGTATAAAATCCGCCAACAACTCCTTCTATAAAAAATTTACTATTACTAAAACCGAAACAGAAGGAAGGCTATTTTATAAATTACAAAATGACTGGTGGAATAGCACTGAACTGCGTACACTGCTCGAAAGAATTCTTCCACAAAAAAGCAGGATGGAAGATTTTGAAATGATAGTTGATGAAAAAATCATGTTACTGAATGCAAGGGAGATTTTAAGCGAAAAAAATACAGAACAATTAATTCTTCTTGCTATAGACGATGTAACAGACAGCAGGCTGGCTAAAAAACTAAAGGAAAGTGAAGCCCGTTTAGCCAGTGAACGACAGGTACTTTATAATTCGTTTATGAATGCGCCCGCAGGCATCGCCATTTTGAAAGGGAACACTCACATTTATGAATTTGCGAATGATACGTACGAAAAATTAGTTGGCAAAACTATTGTAATTGGAAATACGGTGCAGGAACATTTTCCTGAAATAGAAGAGCAGGGTTACATCGAAATGCTCAATACTGTCTTTTCAACCGGAGAAGCCTTTATCAACAATGAAATTCCTATCGAGTTAAATATAAAAGGCGACGGCATTTTAGAAAAGCTTTTTCTTAAATTGGTAGTGCAGCCCCTGAAACATGAAAACGGGAATACTGACAGAATGATGGTGCATGCCCTTGATATAACTGAAGCTGTGAATGCCCGCAAATTGATTGAAGAAAGGGAAACATTTAACCGCACTGTTTTGGAAAGCAGTCCCGATTGTTTAAAAGTGTTAGATATTGAAGGGCGCATTCAGTATATGAATTTCAACGGGCTTTGCCAGATGGAGATAGATGATTTTTCAACCATCAAAAATAAAAACTGGTGGACTCTTTGGGGTACTGAAAACGAAGCATTGGTAAAGGCATCGATAGATAAAGCATTAACAGGAACAACGGCAAAGTTTACAGCATTATGTACAACTATTAAAGGCACACCCAAATGGTGGGATGTAGTGATATCGCCAGTAAGCAAATTAGGTGAACCAGTCCAACAAATCATTTCCGTTTCAAGAGACGTTACAGAAAAAAGAAAAGCAGAAGAAGCGATAGAAAAAATGGCAACGCATTTAAAGCTTGCCACCGATTCTGCCAATGTGGGCACCTGGTCATTAACCTTAAAAACACAAAAATTAGAGTGGAGTGCCGTGCATAAAAAAATATGGGGCTATGATGAGCATCGTATAGACCTTACTTATGAAGATTGGCATAAACAAATTTTACCGGAGGATAAAGCAAAGGCTTTTGAAAGAATAGAAAATGCTAAAATTAATCACAGCTATTATGAAGCAGAATATCAAATAAATAAAGCGGATGATAATCTTGCACGCTGGATGAAATCCACAGGCCAGTATTATTATGATGATCATGGCGAAGCCAAGACGCTGACTGGGATTACTGTAGATATAACCCAGCAGAAAGAATCGGAATTAAAATTAAAAGCAAGCGAAGAAAAATACCGCGGCATTTTTGAAACGATGGACCAGGGCTTTAGCATTATCGAAATGATTTTTGATAGCGATAACAAGCCAGTGGATTGTGTTTATATAGAAACTAACCCCGTGTTTGAAAAACAAACCGGTTTGAAAAATGTCACTGGTAAAACTGCAAGAGAGCTGATTCCAAATCTCGAACAACACTGGTTTCAAATTTATGGTAACGTGGCTTTAACAGGCGAACCAAACCGGTTCATTGAAGGCAGCGAAGCATTGGGCCGCTGGTTTGAAACGTCTGCTTTCAGGTTAGGGGATGAGGGAAGTAAAAAAGTCGCCGTTCTCTTTACAGATATTACTGAACGTAAAAAAAATGAAGAAACCCTTAGGTATAGAAAGGCCCTGCTGGAGGCACACAATGAAGCCAACAGAGACGGTTTAATACTCGTGGATGCCAGGGGAAAAATCATTAGCTATAACAAAAGCTTCATTGATATCTGGCGCATGTCAAAAGACATTGTTGATAGCAAAGACGATGATCGTGCACTCGCATTTGCAATGAGCCGACTGGTAAACCCACAACAGTTTATTGATAAGGTAAAATGGCTGTATGAGCATCCCTCAGAGACAAGTGTTGATGAATTAGAATACCTCGATGGCAGAATTGTAGAACGCCATGGTTACTCAGTGTTGGGAGATGATGGAACGTACTATGCCTGGGCCTGGACCTTTAGAGACATTACGGAGCAAAAAGCAGCAGCAGCAGCAATAATCGAAAGTGAAACGAGATTCCGCAATATGGCAGAGGCTACTGAAGTATTAATAGGCGTTGCGGATGAAAAGAGCAATGTCACCTATTTTAATAAAGCATGGGTGGGGCTTACAGGAAGACCGATGAAGGATTTACTCAAGTTAGGATGGGCTGACTTACTGCATCCGGATGATAAAGATCGCGTTATTAATATTTATCTTTCCGCTTTCGCAAAACAAGCAGATTATACGGTAGAATTCAGAATATTAAATAAGACCGGAGAATACCGCTGGTTATTGGCCAAAGTACCAGCCAGATTTCACCCCGATGGGACTTTTGCAGGATACATCAGTGCTTCCGTTGACATTACCGAACAAAAAAGTTTTACAGAAGAATTAGAAGAGAAAGTAAAAAGCCGCACCGAAGAACTACAGTCAAAAAATATACAACTTGAAAACGCAAATGCTGAACTCAGTTCCTTTAACTACATTGCCAGCCATGATTTACAGGAACCGTTGCGGAAAATACAAACGTTTAGCAGGCTGATTATACAATCTCAAAAATTTGAAGATAAAACACTGAATTATTTCAACCGCATTATTGCAGCAGGCGAACGTATGCAAAATCTCATTGTATCACTGCTCGATTTTTCCCGTATTTCTGCATTGGAATTAATTTATGAATGCTGTGATTTAAATGCGATTGTAGAAGAATCCAAAGATGACCTTCAACTAAGCATTATCGAAAAAAAAGCGTTGATCGAATACGGAAATCTTCCAACCATCAATGGATCGCACATTCAGCTTTCTCAACTATTTACAAATCTTATTGACAATGGCATAAAATACAGCAGACCGGAAATCAAACCTCATATCACAATTACTGCTACAATTATAGAGGGTAAAACGATCGAACATCCATTAGCAAGTCTAAAAGATTATCACGCTATAAAGATTGCAGACAATGGAATTGGTTTTGAACCAGAATATGCAGATAAAATCTTTGAAATTTTTCAGCGCCTGCATGGCAAGAATGAGTATTCAGGAACAGGCATTGGGCTGGCCATCGTAAAAAAGATTGTGACCAGTCACAGTGGTTTTATTGTAGCAGAAGGGGTGTTTGGCGTTGGTTCTACATTCACTGTTTACATACCAACTACTTAACAGGCTAGTATTAACTGATGATGAAGACGACCATTTATTTTTTAAAGATGTGATTGAATCTATCAATTTAACGCTGGAATGCGAAATAGCAATGAATGGAAAAATTGCATTTGACAGATTAACGGTAAGTAGCTCGCTAACGGACTTAATATCCCTTGATCCTAATAATTCTTTATGAATGGGTTTTATTTTCTTAATCTTCTCTTATCCTTCCGATGCATATTCGATTGACCAAACGAAACATTTATAAGCCTATATCTGTACATCCTTTAAAATAAATTGCCAATTCCAATTTCTGATAATTATATCAAGTGAACAGGTTGGTTTCGCTTTCATATTCCCTTGACGTATGATAAAGTATTTAATGCTGACTGAAACACAACACCAGGTTAGTTAGTAACCATTGGAAAAATGAGCCTCCTGAATATGGCTGCCGTTAGCCTTCGAATATATCGATGATCCATGCCTCCATAAAAAATTGTCATTTAAAAAAAGTAGGTTATATAAAAGAAATAAAATATTTTTATCAAAACTTCCTTATACAGAATGAACACTTCCCCTCAAAATATATTTAATGAAACGATCTGTTATTCAGATACGGAATGCCCTTTTTATTACAATTCATTTGTCAATTCATTTGCACTTGCCAAATTAAAAGGAGAAATCAATACATACGAATTTGAAAATACTGCCTACGAAAGGTTAGAACTCAACAAAATTATCTCAGGAAAAACTGCGCAAGACCAGTACCCTCAAATAGAACAATCTGCGTTTTTTCTAATGCCTTGCTATTTATTTTCAATAGTCAATCCGTTTATCCCCAATCAGATTGGAGAAAAAATTTTCGAACTGATACATAACAAATTTGTTTTGTTTCCTTACTAAACAAAATCTATGGGTAAATATTTGCAATTTCTTTCAGGCGGTGGCGAAATGGGGACATTGATGCGGGCATACAACTGGCAAGCTTCTCCCATTGAAGCGGCAGATAAATGGCCACAAAGCCTGCTTACAACCCTGAGCATTTTGCTAAATTCAAAATTTCCCCTATTTCTTTTTTGGGGGCCACACCATATTTGTTTCTACAATGACGCCTACCGGCCGATCCTTGGTAATGAAGGCAAGCATCCATTTATGCTCGGCATGAAGGGCCAGGAAGCCTGGCCGGAAATATGGCACATTATTAAACCACTACTTGACGAGGTGCTTACCAATGGCCAAGCTACCTGGAACGAAGACCAGTTATTCCCCATTTACAGAAATGGAAAAATGGAAGATGTTTACTGGACGCTTAGCTACAGCCCGGTTAAAGACGAAACTGGTCTGACTGCCGGGGTTTTTGTAACCTGTACTGAAACGACCGATAAAATAAATAATCAAAAAAAAATAGCTGAAAGTAATAGTCAACTGGAATTGGCTGTAAAAGCACTTGAAACAAGCGAATCTAAATTCCGCAGCCTCATATTGCAGGCACCGATCGCTATGTCGGTAATCATGGGTCTTGATTTTAGCATTGAAATCGTAAATAAAAAGCAGTTAGAACTTTGGCAGAAAGAAGAAGCCGATATCTTACACAAGCCATTATTTGCTGTATTTCCCGAAGTGAAATCCCAGGAAGTTGAGCGGATGCTTACCGATGTTTATATTACAGGTATTCCCTTCACTGGAAAGGAAATAGCTACGCAACTCTTTCGCAACGGAATTTTAGAAACCGCATATTTCGATATTACTTACGAGCCCTTGCGGAGTCAACCTGGAGAAGTGGAAGGCATTATCGTAACCTCATATGAGGCAACAGAAGCAGTGACTGCACGCAAAATAATTGAAGCAAACGAAAGGCAATTGGAGTTGGAACGCAAGTCACTCCACGATTTCTTGACACAGGCGCCCGCAATGCTGGCCATTCTTAAAGGACCTGAGCATGTATTTGAATTTGCCAACCCCGCTTACATGGAGCTTATTGGCAACCGTGATATCATCAATAAAAGTTTACTTGAAGCGCTGCCCGAAATAGCCGGGCAGGGCTTTAGTGAAATGCTTGATAATGTATATAAAACGGGCGAAACATTTACCGGGAAAGAAACCCCCGTTATGTTGAATAAGGGCAGTGATAAACTGGAATCCATTTTTATGAATTTCAGTTACCAGGCTTTTGCAAATGACAAAGGAGAAACAGAGGGCATTTTAGTTTTTGCCTATGATGTGAGCGAACAGGTGATTGCACGCAAACAAATTGAAGCAAGCGAAACCTCTATGCGGCTAATGGCATCGCACCTAAAACTTGCCACCGATTCGGCAAATGCAGGTACCTGGTCGTTAGATATGAAAACACAAAAAGTAAAATGGAGTCCGTTGCATAATAGAATGTGGGGATATAATGAGTATCGTACAGATATTACTTTTGAGGACTGGCATAAACTTATTCTACCCGAGGACAAAGAAAGAGCTTTTGAAAAATTAGAAGAGGCAAAAGTTAATAACACGACTTATGAAGCGGATTATCGCATAAACAGAGCTAATGATGGGGAACTTCGCTACATGCGTTCTGTCGGAAAATATTATTATAACGATAAAGGTGAAGTAGATACACTCACTGGAATAAGTATTGATATTACTGAACAAAAAATCGCAGAAGAACAAGTTCGTCAAAGTGAAGAAAAATTTAAATCGATTTTTGATAATAGTCTTGCAGCAATATTAGTTACCAATGATCAAGGCAATTATTTATCTGCTAACAAAGCGGCAGGTAATCTTTTGGGCTATCCGGTTAAAGAATTATTGGGAATGAATGTAGGCGATTTAAAAACAACTGTAAAAGATGGAGCAGCTAAGCGTTTCGAAGAATATATCAGAAGAGGTGAAGACACTGGCGAATTTGATTTTATTACAAAAAGCGGGGCCCGGAAATTTGGACAATACCAGGCAATACGCTTAAAGGCTGACTTCAATTTAAGCATCATGATGGATATAACAGACCAGAAAGATGCAACATTAAAATTAAAAGCAAGCGAAGAAAAATACCACGGATTATTTAAAACGATGGACCAGGGCTTTTGCATTATTGAAATGATTTTTGATAGTGCCAACAAGCCGGTGGATTATCTTTTTATTGAAGCCAATCCTATGTTTGAAAAGCATGGGGGCACAGGAAATCCTGTAGGCAAAACCATCAGAGAATTAGTTCCAAACATGGAGGAACGTTGGTTTGAAATTTATGGTAAAGTTGCTTTAACGGGCGAAGCGAATCATTTTATAGAACAGAGTGAAGGATTAAACCGCTGGTTTGAAGTGTACGCTTTCAGGTTAGAAGATCAGGAAGGTAAAAATGTAGCTGTTCTTTTTACAGATATTACCGAGCAAAAATTGTCAGAAGAAAAAATCAGGAAAAGTGAAGAGCGTTTTCGTTCGCTTGCAGAAAGTTCTCCTGACATGATTGTGCGGATGGATAAAGAATTACGTTATGTGTATGTAAGTCCCCATATTGAAAAATTTACAAATAAAAAAGCAGAAGAGTTTATCGGAAAAACACCGAAGGAATTAGGGTTTCCGGAAGAATTCATTGTTTTTATTGAGGAGCAGATCGCTTTTGTCGTAGAAAAAAAGCATTTACATGAAGTAGAATTTTTAGGATTAAATGGCGAAAATATTTCAACCCGTGTTGTACCAGAACTTGATGAACTGGGTGATGTAATCTCTTTTTTAATCGTTACAACGGATATTACCGAACGGAAGCTGGCCGAAGACCGAATTAAATCAAGCGAAAACGAATTTCGTACTTTTGCCGACAGCATTCAAAACCTTGCCTGGATTGCCGATGGCGAGGGGTCAATTTATTGGTATAACCAGCGATGGCTCGATTATACAGGACTTTCACTTGAAGAGATGAAAGGTTGGGGATGGCAAAAAGTGCATCATCCGGACCATGTTGAAAGAATAGTGAATCTTTCAAAAGACTTATGGAAAAAAGACGAAGCTTTTGAGTTAACCTTCCCACTCCGAAGGCACGATGGGGAATACCGTTGGTTTCTTACACGTGCCTATCCTGTAATAGATACCAACGGAAATATTGAGCGATGGATCGGAACCAATACCGATATAACCGATCAAAAAAGTTTCAGCGAAGAATTGGAAAGAAAGGTAAATGAGCGTACTAAAGAGTTACAAGTGCAAAACCAAACCTTTCAACAGGCCGAGGATATAGCTAAATTTGGAAGCTATAAATTGGAGGTTGCTACTGGTGCATTGGAATATACCGATAATTTATTTCGTTTATTAGATTGTCAGCCCCAGGAGTTTGTTCCTTCGAATGAAAAATTTTTATCATTTGTGCACCCCGAAGATTTGCAAGAAGTAATTAATAATGGAAAGAAGGCCATTCAAACAGATATTTTAATAGAAGTCTCTTATCGAATCATCAGCAAAACCGGGCAAATAAAACATTTCCGCAGCAGTGGTAAATATACCGGTGAGGGAGATCATATTCTGTTTATCGGTACGGTGCAAGACATAAGCAAAGATGTAATAATGGCTGAAGCACTAAGAACAAAAAACCTTGAGCTGGAAAATATCAATGCTGATCTTACATCCTTCAACTATGTTGCCAGCCACGATTTACAGGAACCTTTAAGAAAAATACAAACCTTTGGAAAACTCATTCTAAAAAGAGAGAAATTTTCAGATAAAACACAGGATTATTTCAATCGCATGATTGCAGCAGGAGAACGTATGCAAAATCTTATTGTGTCGCTGCTCGAGTTTTCGAAGGCATCTGTAACCGAAGTAATTTTTGAGCCCTGCGATTTAAATGAGATTGTAGCAGAATCCTTAAACGACCTTCAATTAAGCATTAGCGAAAAACAAGCGATCATTGAAAATGGAAATCTGCCAACAATCAATGGTTCGCCCATTCAACTTTCCCAACTTTTTACAAATCTTATTGACAATGCCATTAAATATAGCAGACCGGAAATTAAACCTACCATTAAAATTGCTGCTTCAATTGTGGACGGAAAAGAAATAGGATGTTCATCAGCGACTCAAAAAGAATATCACGTAATAAAAATTGCAGACAATGGTATTGGTTTTGAAAAAGAATATGCAACTAAAATATTTACAATATTTCAGCGACTGCATGGCAAACAAGAATATTCAGGAACAGGCATTGGTTTGGCCATCGTAAAAAAAATTGTGGCAAATCACAATGGTTTTATTGTAGCAGAAGGAGCACCCGGTATTGGTTCTACATTCACTATTTACATACCCTTAACATGAACAAAATATTATTGATTGATGATGATGAAGACGACCATTTTTTCTTTAAAGATTCAATCGAATCTATTAATCCAACACTGCGTTGTATAATAGCAACAAACGGAAAGATTGCACTCGAGATACTTAAAGCAAGCACTTCCTTACCGGATTTAATATTCCTTGACCTTAACATGCCGGTAATGAATGGCTTTGAATTTCTAATTCAATTAAAAAAAGAGAACGACTTAAACAAAATTCCTGTGGGCATATTCAGCACTTCTAATGTTGACCGCGATAAAGAGCAGGCAAAAAACCTGGGCGCAGTATTTTTCATCACTAAACCAAACGATTTACAAGTGCTCTCAAAAAAATTACAACAAATTTTATCGGCAGATTTTTCAAAAGGTGATTATATAACCATTACATAAAGGCATTGTTTATTTTGTACCTAACATTGCGAAAAAAATAACAAATAATCGTGAGGCCAAAACACCTTTAATTTTATTGCCATGGATTCAACACCACTTTTACACAACCATCTACTCTTTTTGAAAAGATATTATATGCATTTTCAATGTCAGAAAGCGGCAACCGGTGGGTGATAATATCGTCTAGTTTTACTTTTCCCTCCGCTACATAACCGAGCAGCTTATCAATGTGTTTATGAGCTGGTGCCTGTCCCCCTTTCAAAATAATACCCTTGTCAAAAAACTGCCCGATTGGGAAATTATCAAAAGTGGTCCCGTAAACGCCCAACACCGAAACGATCCCCCCACGCCTAACCGCACTCATGCAGGCTTCCAATACTTTAACTGAACCTTTTTCCAAATTCACTACAGCTTTTGCTCTGTCCACTAAATTCCTGTCTGGTTCAAACCCTACGGCGTCCACACATACATCTGCGCCACGATTATTTGTGATGGCCCTTATTTGCTCAACTACTTCTTTGGCACCATTCTGCCATAAAATACCTTCGGCATTGGCCGACTGCTTTGCTTTATCCAACCTGTATTGAACTGTATCTATAATTACCACTCTTTCGGCTCCCCTGAGCCATGCACTTTTTGCAGCCATAATGCCCACGGGACCTGCACCAAATATGGCTACCGTTTCACCTCCTTTAACTTCTCCCCAGTCAATACCTGTGTAGCCTGTAGGAAAAATATCAGTTAAAAAAAGTACCTGTTCATCAGTAAGGTTATCCGGAACGATGCGGGGGCCATAATCAGCATAGGGAACTCTCACATATTGCGCTTGTCCTCCGTCGTAGCCGCCATACAAATCTGTATATCCAAACAGGGCACCTCCTTTTTCAGTTACCAGCCCGCCTTCCGGTCCATAGTGTTCGGGGTTGCTGTTTTCACAATGCCCCGGCAAATCATGATTGCAGAAAAAGCAACCACCGCAGGCAATCGGGAATGGAACGATTACCCGGTCTCCCACTTTTAAATGATTGACACCCTTTCCTTTTTCTTCCACAATTCCCATAAACTCGTGCCCCAACACCATGGGCCGTAGTTGTGGAAAACCGCCAGAGTACATATGAAGGTCGGAACCACAAATGGCAGTAGCTGTAACCTTTAAAATTACATCCGTATCACTCTTTAAGATTGGGTCGTCAACGGTATCGTATGTCACTTTTCCCGGGCCATGTATTACTGCAGCTTTCATAAATTAAAAGTTTTATGGGTGATTGTTTTATTCAGCATTATTTGAATCCTTTTATTTATGCACTGCCTCAGCTGGTAGCTCCGCTTACAAGTACATAATTTTGTGGTATCGTTATAAATTATCTTCATTATTGATTAGAACATGTCCCCATTAAATCCATTTGGCATGAGCCGAAGAAGAAAAATCAAATTGACGGTAGGATTGAGAAAAGAAAAAATCGTTGATAAGTTTTGATGCTTTCTGTTTGAAAGAAACATTTTGTGTGCTGGCAAACTCAACATATTCGGCATGCGTGATTTTACACTTTATCAGCACCGTATTAACGGCATCTACCTCGGAAGCATCAACATCAGTACCGGTTTCAACAATGGATGACTCTCCAATAATGTGTAAACGGAAGTCTCTGCCTTTTTGATAGTAGTCAAGGCGAGTGAAAAATTGCCCAATACTATTTTTTGCATACTCGCCTTTGCATGAAGTGAAGAACCAAATATTTCCATCATTATCAGTTTTTATAGTTTTTATCACATTATTAAAGAGACAAAATTCCGGATTAAGGTTGGTGCTGAACATGGCATATCCAATGTCCATAATCTTATTCTGAATGAAAGCCAGATCGGAATCTTTAACTGCCATATTTAGTGTTTAGCTAATCAACGACAAATGATATACCATTTGTTTTTTGTATAAATAGGATCAGATTATGCGAAGGCTTGTAGAATAATTTCCTCATAATTATCTTTTTTTTTAGGTAGAAGCACTGTTTAAAAAAAAGGCATAAATATTTCTATTGATAGGTATCAACAGTTAACGTTATGCAGAAAGCAAATCCAAAAAAAAATCTTCGCAAACCACAACATCAAAGCAGACCAGGTTTAGAATCCAAAATGAGTCCGCAACCGAAAACAGCGCCACCATTGGAACCATCCGGGGGAAAGCTTCGGAACAAAATTGCATACATTACGGGCGGCGACAGTGGGATAGGGAGGGCTGTAGCCTTACTATTTGCAAAAGAAGGAGCTGACATTGCCATTGTATATCTAAATGAGCATACGGATGCAAACGAGGTAAAAAAAGAAGTAGAGGAAAAACACAAAAGAAAATGCCTGTTAATACCCGGTGATATCAGCAAGGAAAAATTTTGTATAGCTTCCGTTAAAAAGACGATTACGGAATATGGTAAAATCGATATACTGGTAAACAATGCAGCCATACATTATGAGACTAAAACCTTGCTGGAGATTTCTACCGTTAATTTATTAAAAACTTTTGCTACCAATATTTTTTCAATGTTTTGGATTACTAAAGCGGCTTTACCACATCTGTCAAAAGGAAGTTCAATCATCAATACAACTTCTGTAACAGCCTACCGGGGTAGCGCAGATCTGATAGATTATTCAGCTACCAAAGGTGCGATAGTTTCTTTTACCAGGAGTTTATCCGCAAGCCTTGTAGATAAAGGCATTCGTGTAAATGCAGTTGCACCGGGTCCTATTTGGACGCCATTAATTGCAGCCAGTTTTAAACCTCAAAAAGTTGCGAAACATGGAAGTGATGTACCTATGAAAAGGGCGGGCGAACCGGCAGAAGTTGCACCGGCTTACCTGTTTTTGGCCAGCAGCGATGGTACCTATATCACTGGCCAGGTAATACATCCTAATGGTGGTGAAATTGTAAATGGCTAAATAAATAACATGATTGCAGACGACATAAAAAGAATACCCAGAAGGAAAATTGCCAGTATTGTAAACGATCCCATTAAGACGGCCGCTGCCGTTAAGTTGAAATACGTATCTGGTGTAGAGCCAGGTATTGAACGGGTAATAAGCGGCAAGCATTTTAAATACCAGTTTAAAGAAGATATAATAAATGACAAAGACCTTTTGCAGCGAATTAAAAGCCTGGTGATACCACCCGCCTGGGAACAAGTATGGATCTGTAAATTGGCCAACGGCCATCTGCAGGCTACTGGTCTGGATGCAAAGAAGCGAAAACAATACAAATATCATCCGCTGTGGAATAGCTTTCGTAACCAGACAAAATTTTTCCGCTTGTATGAGTTTGGCAAAGCATTGCCAGCAATACGGTTGCAGTTAGAAAAAGACCTGGCATTGCAAGGCTTACCGGTACAAAAAGTTTTAGCTACTGTAGTAAGTCTTATGGAACGAACCCACATTAGGATTGGGAATAATTTTTACGAAAAATTGTATGGTTCATTTGGGCTCACTACATTAAAAGATAAACATGTGACGATAAGTGGAAACAGTTTAAAATTTAATTTCAAAGGTAAAAAAGGTGTGCATCACGATATCGGTATTAAAAATAAAAAGTTGGCCTCCGTGGTTAAGCAATGCAGGGATATTCCCGGAAAAGAATTGTTTCAATATTATGATGACAACGGTGACCATACATCAATCGATTCCGGGATGGTAAACGACTACATCAAGCGAATAGCCGGGAAGGATTTTACTGCAAAGGATTTCAGGACCTGGGCGGGTACTGTGCAAGCGCTGTTGGCATTTAAAGCATTGGGATTTTATGAAACAGTGATCGAATCAAAAAAGAAAATAGTAGAAGCACTGGACATTGTGTCAAAAGAACTGGGTAATACAAGAACTGTTTGTAAAAAATATTATGTGCATCCCGGTATCATTGATATGTATGAAAATAAAAGTCTGGAAAAATATATCCGGCAGCTCGATACCATTGAGGTGAATGACAATAAAACCGACTTGACGGCGGAAGAGAAAATAGTAATGAAAATTTTAGAACTGCACTAATACCACCAATTCGTGTAATTCGTAAAATTCTTGTAAAAAAATTCGTGTAATTCTTGCAAAAAAAATTCGTGCAATTCGTGCAAAAAAATTCGTGTAATCCATGCAAAAAATTCGTGCAATTCATGCAAAACATCCGTGCAAAAAATTCGTGCAAAAAATATTCAAGTAATAACCTTAACCATTCATTAAATCAATTTTTATGCGATCATTATGGACAGGAACAATTGGCTTTGGCCTGGTGAATATACCCGTAAAATTATTCAGCGCCACCCAGGCAAGTGAACTGGATTTGGATATGCTGGATAAGAAAGACCATTCCAATATCCGATTTATGAGGGTAAATGAGAAAACGGGTAAGGAAGTGGATAACCAAAACATAGTGAAAGGCTACAAATTAAATGAAAATTATGTGGTGCTGGAAGCTGCCGATTTTGAAGCGGCCAATGCAATAAAAACGAAAGTGATTGAAATAACAGATTTTGTAATGGAACCTGAAATAGACAGTATCTATTATGAAATGCCCTATTACCTTGCGCCGGAGAAATCAGGGGTAAGGGCGTACGCTTTGTTAAGAGAGGCTTTGATAAAAACGGGTAAAGTAGGCGTAGCCACATTTGTAATGCGGAACAAAGAAAACCTGGCCATCATCAAGGTTTCAGGCGAAGCACTGATTTTAACAAAGATGCGTTTTGCAGAAGAAATACGCGATAGTAAAGAATTAGAATTACCATTAAAATCTACTGTAAAGCCTGCTGAACTTAAGATGGCCATTTCTCTTATCAACCAATTATCGGGGAAGTTTACCATCAGCAAATACAAGGACCAATACACCGCCCAATTATTAAAAACGATCAAAGCCAAAGCAAAGGGAAAGAAAGCAATAAGTAGCTCTCCAATGAAAGTGGTACACAGTAAAGCAAAAGATTTAATGGAGCAGTTAAAAGAAAGCCTCAATACCAAAAGCAAAAAAGCCTCCTGATATGAGCTTAGTTAAATATACAGCGAAAAGAAATTTTGACGTAACACCGGAGCCAAAAGCGATCCTGAAAAAAAATAGCGCCACCTTATCCTTTGTGGTCCAGCGGCACAAAGCTTCTCACTTGCATTACGACTTAAGGCTGGAAATGGATGGCGTATTAAAAAGTTGGGCAGTACCAAAAGGCCCATCTATGAACGCCGGAGATAAAAGGCTTGCAATGATGGTGGAAGATCACCCATATTCGTACAAAGATTTTAAAGGAGTGATACCGGAAGGTTACGGTGCCGGCATAGTAGAAATATGGGACAATGGAAAGTACACCGATATTGAGAGTTCCGGAAAAGATGCAGAAAAAAAATTAGAAGCAGGCTTAAACGCAGGCAGCCTGAAATTTATTCTATATGGAAAGAAATTAAAGGGAGAATTTGCTTTAGTTAAATTAAAAGGCAAACAAGAAAACGCCTGGCTGCTGATAAAACATAAAGATGAATATGCCGTAAGCCAGGCTTATGATAGCGAAGAAGAAACAGTTAAAACATCGCCTATCAATAAATGGTTGGCAGCAAACAACAAACCCGAAAAAAAAAATTCTACCGGGCAAGTAAAGGCAGCCGGGAAAAGTTAAGTAATTATATTCAACCGATGCTGGCTAAGGAATCAGACAATGCCTTTGATGATAAAGACTGGATATTTGAAATAAAATGGGATGGCTACCGGGCCATCAGTGAAATTAACGATGGCAATGTTTTATTGTATTCAAGAAATGGTAACAGCTTTGCCAATGACTATCCTTTAGTAGTAAGAGAATTGAAGAAGATAAAGCACAATGCAGTACTGGATGGTGAAATTGTAATATTAAATGAAGATGGCAAATCAGATTTTCAAAAGCTACAGCATTACGAAGACAACACACAATACCCCATCTGCTATTATGTGTTCGACCTTTTGTCGTTAAATGGAAACAGTACTTATGAACTGTCGCTCATTGAAAGAAAAGAACTGCTGAAAAAGCTATTGTCAAAAAATGTTGTTATAAAATATTCAGACCACATCATAGGAGAAGGAAAAGAATTTTTTGAAGCCGCTAAGCAAAATGACCTGGAGGGCATCATGGCAAAGAAAGCAGACAGCTGCTATCAAGCCGGTGCAAGAACAGGCAACTGGTTAAAAATTAAATATCATAAATCCCAGGAAGTAATTATTGCAGGCTTTACACAACCCACGGGTTCGAGAAAGTATTTCGGTGCATTGGTATTGGCCATACAGGATGGCGACCGCCTTAAATATGTTGGGCACACAGGGTCTGGATTTACAGATGCCTATTTAAAAGAACTATATGAAAAATTGAAGCCGTTAATTATAAAAAAATCTCCTTTCGATACAATTGTAAAAACAAATGCAAAAGTTACCTGGGTAAAGCCCACGCTGATAGCAGAAATTAAATTTACAGAATGGACAACAGACGATAAAATGCGGCATCCAATTTTTTTAAGATTAAGAGATGATAAACGCTTCAACGAAATCAATATGGCATCTATAAAGAAAGCAACACCACCAAAACAACAACCAGCCGCAGCAGAAGAAAAACCCAACGAAGCAATAAGGGTTTTTGGAAAAGTAAAGGTAAATACCACCAACCTGAATAAAATATATTTTCCTGATAAAGCCATTACAAAAGGTATGGTAATTGAATACTATCAGCAAGTAGCAGATTATATATTGCCCTATTTAAAAGACCGGCCGCAGAGTTTAAAAAGAAATCCGAATGGAATTTTAGACAATGGTTTTTTTCATAAAGATGCCGGGGATGAAGCACCTGCCTGGGTAAAGAGTGTTGAGATTTATTCTGATTCTACAAAAAAAGAAATTGACTATATTATTTGCAACGATCAGCAAACATTGATGTACCTCAACAATCTTGGATGCATAGAACTCAACCCCTGGAGTTCTACCACAAAAGCGTTGGATAAACCAGATTACCTGATTATTGACCTTGACCCGTCGGATAAAAATACTTTTGAACAGGTAATCAAAACTGCGCTTGCGTTCAAAGCCATTTTAGATAAAGCCGGTGCAGACTGTTATTGCAAAACATCCGGCGCAACAGGACTTCATATTTTTCTACCAATGGGTAAAAAATATTTGTACGAACAGGTAAAAAATTTCGCCCATGTACTCTGTATGATGGTAAATGAGGAGTTGCCCGATTTTACGAGTCTGGAAAGAAGTCTGCAAAAAAGGGGCAATAATAAAATATACCTTGATTATTTGCAAAACCGCAGAGGGCAAACCATTGCATCTGTTTACAGTATGCGGCCCCATCCCGGTGCTACCATATCTACTCCCTTACAATGGAAAGAAGTAAAGCCCGGCCTTACTCCAGCTGCGTTTACCATAGAAACCGTATTGCCAAGAATAAAAAAAATAGGCGATATTTTTTCGGGCGTATTGGGTAAGGGAATTGATTTAAAAAAATGCCTTGATAAAATTTCCTGAGATAGGGTTACAGACGTGTTTTTTAATTAAACCATAATGTCACGTGTAGTTAATAGTTAGTTGACAAATTATCAAAAATTTACCGATATAATAATGCTGAATTCTAAATTTTTTGCACAAGCCAATAAAGATGCCGATTGAATGTGCACATAAACCTGATTCATAATTTCCAGATTGCATAAAGTTGATTTGCAAAACTTAAACAATTATAACCTAAAAAATTTAAGGATCAGCAGTATTGGTTTTTAGAAATTTTCTAAAGGTGGGTTACAACATTTATGCGGTATAAAAGATTGCTCTTTTTGAACCCTGGCTATTAAGTTTAGGAATTCTTTTCCGATAACTTTTCTGCCAACACTACGTTATCAATTGCATCTGGTATAAAAAAAAGTATAGCTGGTATAATGAAGCAAATATAGGCTGCATATACATTTATAAATGACAATGGGATAGCAATTAAATAAATAATCGATCCAATAATTGTTTTTTTTCTTCCCATTACGGATACCTTAAATATTTTGTAAGTAAGCTCACGGCTGGTATCAGTATGCAACAATTTTTTACGAAGGCTGTAATGCTTCATAACTAGAAAGGTTACACTTGTAAGAAAAAGTACTGTGCCATAAAGGGCTGGTGCAACCGGTGTAAATGAGTTAGAGCCAATAAGTGCAGTTGCAAATGGTATCAGACTCAGAAAGAATAAAAATAAAAAATTTAACCACTGCAGGTGTACATCAATTTTTTCCAACAAATGAAACATGTAATGATGATTAGACCAAAATATACCTATCATCATAAAACTAAATGCATAACTAAGTAAATAAGGTAGCAGATGTTTGAGATTTAAAATTATTATTTCTGAAGAACTCTTCTCATCAAAAGAAGGCAGTTTAATTCCCAATACCATTATGGTAATGATGATAGAGATTACTCCGTCACTAAACGCTTCAAGGCGGGTAGTACTAACTTTCATGAAATCCATTTTCCTTTTCAAAATGTAAGGTATTGTTTTTTTAGTGTCACACGCTTGATCACCACATTTGCCTGGGACTGTAAATACTACAATATTTTAAAAGTTTTCCGGTCCATTTGTACCTATAATTTACCAGGGAACTTTCGTTTTATATCATCCCAATTTGATGTTCAAGCTTTTTCTGTAAAGTTTCCGGCCATTCGGTTTTACTTTCCAGAATGGTTTTATAAGTGTTGGCAAAGACGATTTCCATCTCAGCAAAGCGCTGCTGCAATTGATTGCTGTCCATCGTATCAAGCACTTTAAGCGTTTCCCCCCAAATGTTATGATAGTTATTGTCCCGGTCTGTTTCGCCCATAACTAAATCGCCATATTCCTTTAATTCATCCATTAATTCGTTTATAAAACCATCGGTTTCTGCAGATTTTTTTCGAATCATTTCAGCGCCATTCTCATCCTTCACTTTAGCACCCATCCTCTCTGCCGCTTCTTTTCGGGTAGATAAAAGTGCCAGTACTTCCTGGGTAATAATAACCGGTGTTTTTCCTTCTGTTTGCATTTGATGTAAGATTGACGTGATAAGATCTTTTGTCACACTACAAGGATAATTGGGCCAAAATAGAGAAAAGAAATTATTTCTTTTGAATAGGCGCTTTCTTAATTTATACTTCCGGGATTACAGAAGTAACAAAAGGCGAACATTTTTTTTGCAGACTATTTATCAAATTAAATCTGTGGTAAAAACTCCCCAATATGTTCATTTTTAAATGTATAAGCCGGTCATTATCGTAATATTATTTGGCATATATATTGGCTTTAAGTTCAAACATACGTTATATAAAAAAAAAACCCAGAACGAATCTGATAAGCCAAAAATCAGGTTTGTTACAATTACTGAAATTGCAATTTTTTTAAATGGAGGATATTATAGGTTGTACGACCCAGCAATACGTCGGTAGAATTATAAAAAGTATTTTATAATTACCTGGAATATTTATGCTGTTTAATTATCCGATCATGTGCACCGGCAAACGATTAACAACAACTAGAGTGAGGTATAACAATTTGCTGAACAATATTAACTGCTTTATCAATCTATAAAAACACACAATGCATTCTAACGAACAATCGCCGAGGCAGGATTTAAGTAGCCAGGAGGCAATCGAAAAATTAAAAGAACTGGCTGAAAAAGCAAGCACCTGCATGTTCTGTACAAATTTGACTGAGTTCCCCCATACTTCCCGGCCAATGGCTTTACAGGAAGTAGATGAAACAGGAAAACTTTGGTTTATCAGTTCTACAGAAAGTCATAAGAACAACGAAATCGAAAACAACAACAGGGTTACACTTTATTTCCAAAACAACGGCACCTACCAGTTTTTAGCAGTGAGTGGCTATGCACAAATTCATACAGATAAACCAACGATAGAAAAGTACTGGACAAATTTTGCCAACGCCTGGTTCGATGGAAAAGATGACCCGACTGTTTCAATCATTTCCGTAGATCCTGTGGACAGTGATTACTGGGATACCAGGGATGGAAAAATTATCAGCTTTATTAAAATGAGTTTCATGGCAATCACAGGCGCAAAGGGGGATGATAACGGTATTGAAGGAAAGCTGACTGTGTAATAGTTTTATTGAACTGGGTTATAAAATATCAGTATTTGTACACTTTTAAGATCATTCATTCTATCATTCATTATAATTAAAAAAACAATTTTATGACAAACAACGAATCAACAATTGAAACTTTAAACGATTTAATTCAGATTAACAATGACCGCATTGAAGGTTACGACAAGGCCATTGAGAATTTGCAAACGGATGACCATGACTTAAAAACATTATTCGCTACGTTGAAAGAAAACAGTACCGAAAACGTTCATGAATTGACTTCATCTGTAAATCAACTTGGCGGAGAGCCTATTACCGATACAACACTATTGGGAAAAGTGTATCGTGGTTGGATGGATCTAAAATCAGCAATTACCGGCCATGGCAGGGATGCTGTAATTACAGATTGTAAAGGCGGCGAAAAGGCCGCACAGGTATCTTACGAGAATGCATTGAATGATACTGACGAGCTAAGTTCTGAAGCGGAAGCAATGATCAGAAAACAGCAAACTGTTTTACTTGCTGATAAGCATCTTGTAGATCGCCTTAATTAAAATCAGCAGCGTGTCATAAAAAGTAATTCACTTAAACAGATTGCAGAAAAAATGAGGCAACTTGATTTTTGCATGATGCTTACTGTAGATGGCCGGGGTACCCAATATAGCAGACCAATGAGTTACAACGAAGAAGTGGATTACGATGGCAACTCCTGGTTTTTTACTTATGAGCAATCTGACAAAGTGATGCAAATT
>JBBQQP010000004.1:0-33977 GCA_038215675.1 Chitinophagales bacterium
CACCCTTGTAATATTATTTACCTACCCACAGCTTACAAACTATAATAACCAACAACGGAACCTTCTTCTATCCATAATATTACCCTTTTTACTCGCTTTATATTTAAACGTTCGATACCTTAAAAAATCTGGAAAACTTACAGAGTAATGACTCTTTTTATTAAAAGTCTCTTCGTTTTTAAAAACTTTTACCGTTTGGTAATAAATAGTATGGTCGTGTGCAACTTTAAAAACGTCTGTCTGTTTAAGTGGCTGTAGAATTTCAAATCCTTGTTTTCGAAATAGGAAATTAATTGAGGCTATTGTATATTGAAAAGGCGGAGCCATTCTATTGTTGTGACATACTTGTTACCTTCGTATCGAAATTTTTAAATGTAATTTTTATGATTAAAACAGGCAATCCGGTGATTAGTATTTATACAGAGATGACACCTAACCCGGAAACAATGAAGTTTGTGGCCAATAAATTATTGTACCCTGGCAAAAGTGTTGACTTCCAGGATGAAACAAGTGCGGCTCCATCTCCGCTGGCACAGGAGTTATTTACTTTTCCTTTTATTAGGTCCGTTTTTATAGCCAGTAATTTTATTACGCTTACAAAAACAAATGAGGCGGATGATTGGCAGGATGTAATACCAACGATCAAGTTGTTTTTAAAAGAATATCTTGAAGATGGTAAATCGATTGTAAATGAAGATGCCATCGCTTCCATGAAGCAGGAAAGCAGCAACGAAGTAAGTGCAGACGACGACGATGTGGTAAAACGCATTAAGGAATTGTTGGAAAATTATGTAAAGCCGGCGGTAGAAATGGATGGCGGTGCTATCCAGTTTAAAAGTTATGAAGATGGCCGGGTAAACTTAATGTTGCAGGGAAGTTGCAGTGGATGCCCTTCTTCAATGATTACACTAAAAGCTGGTATAGAAGGAATGATGAAAAGAATGATACCCGAGGTGAAGGAAGTTGTAGCAGAGGCGGAATAAACTATCGTTCGCACGATACAATTTTTAAAAAATAAAAAAAGGCATCCATACTAAAAACGTTGGATGCTTTTTTATGCAATCGTGTTTTATTTTCTGTGCCGCCAGGCCCACCACATCAGGATAAACTGCAGGGGAAACAATCTTACCCATGCCGCCCATATTGGTATACACATCGTTTCACTCATGCAGCCACCTTTTTGAATCATGAAGATATGTGCCGGAATAAATAAGAATAATAAAATAATAATGCCGTATGCAGCAATCTTCCTGGTATTGGAAAGCATGAGTCCAATACCCAATAATATTTCTAACGATCCGCTGACAATATTTATCAAAACAGGAAATGGAAAATATGGTGGGATGATAGGATAGTAAGAGTCGGGGTGTATAAAATGATTGATTCCAGCACTTATGTACAACACGATCAATAGCACCAGGCTGATTTTCTTTAACATTTTCATGTTACAATATTTCGTTCGTTTGTATAAATGTACATCTCTCTTTTGATGTACTGTAAACTCATTTTACTTAAAAAACCATTGAAAACAAAAGGATTCATAACTTGTAATTAGTGTTACGTTAAGCATGAATTGAAGGGTAAAAGGTTGCCAACCTTAGCACTAAGACTGTTACAATACTAATGTCTAGGGTTGGCAACCTATTTGCAACAAGTTAGAATAAACTCAACATAACACTAGTGTAAAATTAAGAATAGATTGTCTTGTCGATTTGTGACCCAAAAGAAATCTGTTCACACTTAACTTAACACTTGTAATTTTCATTCCCCGCAATGTTAAAATTTAATATCCCTTTTCAAAAAATATGAATCAAAAACAGCTCAATACCCTTTTATTTTTTTCACTTCAGTTGCAATTTTTTACCGGTTGCAGCGTAAGCAAAGATCCGAGTAGAAATTTTACCCGGCAATTACAAAATGGTACCATTAAAGAAGATACCAGTTTTGTTTATCATTTGCCGTTTGCAGTTAATACTTCTCACAAACTGGTGCAGGGTTACTTTAGTCACTTCACGCATAAAAACCGAATCGCATTGGATTTTAAAATGAAAAGAGGTACAGAAATTTTCGCAGCCCGGAATGGAATTGTGATGAGCGTTAAAGAGGATGGCAACAAGGGAGGATTGAACAAGAAATATAGACCCGATGGCAATTTAATTGTTATTCAACATGCGGATGCCTCAAGAGCAGGGTATTGGCACCTGCAACAAAATGGTGCATTGGTAAATTTAGGCGACACCGTTTTGCAAGGCCAGTTAATTGGTTTGAGTGGAAATACAGGTTATACATTGTTTCCACATTTACATTTTATAGTGTGGCGCTTTGATAAAGCCGGACAGTGGCAACAAATAGCAACCCGCTTTAAAACATCAAAAGGAAACGTTTACCTTCGACCTTTAAAAAAATATTGTAATCCCAAACTATAATTTATCAGTTTGACTATTCAGGAAATTACTCAGCAATTTATTGCAGGTATAAAAGCCACCGGAGCGCTCGAATATGTGGCCGTGTTTGCAGGCATCGCCAGCGTTTGGTTTTCGCGAAAAGAAAATATCTGGGTGTATCCAACGGGATTAATCAACACAGTCTTTTATATTTACTTAAGTTTTAAGGGCGGTTTGCTAGGCGAGGCTAGTGTGAATTTATATTACACCGTGATGAGTATTTATGGGTGGTTGTTGTGGACCAGAAAAGACGAAGAAAAAAAAGCGATGCTGCAAATAACTTCCTCCGGCAAATTAGAATGGTTGCAGCAGATTGGTTTTTTTGCGGCGTTTTATGTGGTTATATTTTTGGGGTTAACCTTCTTAAAAAAGAATTTTGCACCAGAGGCAATTCCATGGGCAGATGCTTTTGCAAGTGCCACTGCATTTACCGGAATGTGGCTAATGACCCGGAAAAAAATTGAAAGCTGGTATTGGTGGATGGCTACCAATATCGCCTCCATTCCTTTATACTTTGTAAAGCAATATGTGTTTACCAGCGTATATTATGTGGTGCTGTTAATAATGGCTGTTTTTGGATTGATTGAATGGATCAAAAGAAAAGATTACAACTTTTTGATTTTAAAAAACACTTCCGGCAATGACATACTGTGAGGCAATTAACCAACTAAAACCGGCAGATTATGATTTGCATAAAACATACCATGATCGGCTTTACGGATTTCCTGTTCACAACGACAATGAATTATTTTGCCGCCTTGTTTTAGAAATAAACCAGGCCGGGCTTAGCTGGACAACTATATTAAAAAGGCAGGAGCATTTTAGAAAAGCTTACCACGATTTCGACATTAAAAAAGTAGCCGCTTACAAAGAGAAAGATGTACTACGTTTGTTAAGCGATGTTGGCATTATCCGAAATAAATTGAAAGTAAATGCTGCCATAGAAAATGCAAAAAACATCCTGGCAATACAAAAAGAATTTGGTTCATTTAAAAACTGGCTTGATCAGCATTACCCTAAAGACAGGGCAGATTGGACGACCCTGTTTAAAAAAACATTTCGGTTTACCGGTGGCGAAATTGTAAATGAATTTTTATTGAGTACGGGTTATTTACCCGGCGCTCACCACGAAGATTGTGCCATTTATAAGATAATTTTAAAATCAAATCCAACCTGGCAAACGAACAAAAAAGCATGATAAAAAAAGTGGTTGTTTTAGGTCCGGAAAGCACTGGCAAAAGTACACTGTGCAGCCAGCTGGCATTGCATTTTCAAACCAGCTGGGTTAAAGAATATGCCAGGGAATATTTACTGACCAATGGTACCGACTACACATTTGATAATTTGCTGGACATTGCAAAGGGACAATTAAAATTAGAGGAAGAATCCGTTAAGATAGCAGAAACCTTTCTAAATTCTCCGGCAGTAAATCCTTGCAAAAACTCAAACATTGTTTTTATTGATACTGATATGTATGTAATGAAGGTTTGGTGTGAATTTGTTTTTGACCAATGTCATCACTGGATACTTAACCAAATTGTCGAAAGAAAATATAACCTCTATTTATTATGTGACATTGATTTGCCGTGGGTAAAGGATGAGCTGAGAGAATATCCTGACCTGGTGACGAGAGAAAAACTATATCATCATTATAAAGACATCTTAATAAACCAGGACGTGCCCTGGGTAAACATCAGTGGTAACTATGAAGAACGGCTGCAAAAAGCGATTACTGCCGTTCATTCAATGAGCTGATTAAAACCAACCTTGTTTTCTAAACATTCGTAACATTGCCAGCGGTACTAATAACATTAACCCCACTGAAATAAAGAATCCCCATTTGTTGTGCAGCAATGGTATTGTTTCAAAATTCATCCCGAATATTCCGCCGATAACGGTGGCCGGTGCCAATACACAGGTTACGATTGCCATCACCTTCATCACCTCATTCATTTTTAAATTTACATTACTCAGGTACAAATCGTGTAAATTCATCATCATATCCCGGTAGTTTTCTGCAAGGTCATTTGCCTGTACAATATGGTCATACACATCTTTAAAATATTTCTCTGTTCTTTCATCAATCAGTTCGCTTTCGCTTCTTAGAATTCCATTTACCATATCACGAACAGGACCAATATTACGTTTGAGTACTATCATTTCTTTTCGCAATAAATTTATTTTAGCGAGCGTCCTTTTGTTGGAGTTTCGTACTATATCCTCTTCCAGTATTTCGATTTTTTCTCCCAGTTTTTCCATTACCAGATAGTAATTATCTACTATCATATCTATCAGTGAATAGAACAAAAAATCGGCTCCATTCTGACGAACTTTACTTCCGGTGATTTTTAGTTTTTCTCTTAAAATATTAAATACGTCCCGAGTCTCATCTTCCTGAAAACTGATAACAAAATTTTTGCCCAGTACAATGCTAATCTGTTCTACTTCTACTGTAGAATCCTTTTCATTAAAATACATCATGTTCAGCAAGCAAAATAGCAAACCGTTTATTTCATCCATTTTTGGCCGGTGGCCCATGCTTAAAATATCCTCCGTTATGAGGTAGTGTATGCCGTATTGCTCACAAATTTTTTCCACATCTGTTTTGCGCAAGCCATCTACATTTAACCAGGTTGTACTGGGTGTTGCTATATAATTAAAGCAGGCTGAAACATCAGACAATTCCTTCACATCGATATGTTGCTGGTCATAATCATAAACAAAAAGTTTTATTGAATCCGGTTCCTTTCGTGAAGCAACCACCGTGGGATTTACACGCAGTATTTTTTTGGTACGCAGCAGTTCCAATGGGTTCAGTAAATAATTAAAATATTGTCGGGTTCGCATAATAAGATCTGTTAAATAATGTAAACACCAGGCAGGTTATTTTACCTAAGGTCATAAAAAAACCGAAGTTAAATACTTCGGGTATCTCTATTATAAAATTTTTACTTTTTAGTGGGCGATGCCGGCATATCAGTATTCCAAATATCGCGATGCATTTTCCATTGTCCATTTTCTTCTTTCCAGATCACTATATATTTTCCTTTATCGATTGAAACTCCTTTGTCAACAAAGAGTTCATAATTACCCGTTTCAACGACACCTTCTGTGCCTCCGGTTATTTCGTCGGTTGTTAATTTTAAATTACGAATACCCATCGAATAAGCTCCATTAAAGAAGGCTGTGATCGATTGTGGTCCGCACATTTTTGGTGCATTGGTAACGTAAATACAGGCATCGCTTGTATAACTGTTTACAAATTTTGCAGAATCACCATTGGCAAATGCTTCACCATACATTTTATTACTCGCTGCAATAAATACTTTTGCTGAATCAAGACTGATTGTTGGAGTAACGGCACTTGTTTCCGTTTTTTCAGGCGCAGGTGCAGGATGTAAGCACTGTAATTACTGCAATAAAAAATAAGCTGGATAATTTCAAAACAGGATGTTTCATATTTTTCTATAATTTAGGCTCTAAAGTATAAACTATAATTGGTTTAAAATATGTGGCTGGTGGGTATTTTAGTAGTAATTATTGAAAATCTGCCCAATTTTTTCGTTATCATATTAATAAAAACAGCCACAAACATCAGAAAAATGAAGGAAGTATTTATCCCTCTTAATTTCCACTATCTGTGGCTGATTTAAACAGTTATTTGTTTCCGGTGCGTTGTGTTCCGTATCCTCTTCTTCCACCTCTGTCAGAAGAATGGAATTTATTTTGTTGTTGCTTAAACCCTGTTGTTTTCGGCCCTGAAATCTGTGGGGTAAATAATCCTGCACTCAATGGATACGGGTGACTATCTACAACAGGGATATTTTTCCCGATCAGTTTTTGAATATCTTTTAATTCGGTCCTTTCTTCCTGATCACAAAAAGAAAATGCGATGCCGGTGTTACCAGCTCTGCCGGTTCGGCCAATACGGTGAACATATGTTTCCGGAACATTTGGTAGTTCGAAATTTATGACATGGGTCAATTCGTCTATATCAATACCCCTTGCAGCGATATCTGTTGCTACCAGCACCCTTAGGCTACCATTCTTAAAACTGCTCAGCGCATGCTGACGGGCATTTTGCGATTTATTACCATGAATGGCCGCTGCTGTAATATTTTCTTTGTGTAAAATTTTTACCACTTTGTCTGCTCCATGTTTGGTACGTGTAAAAACCAATGCAGTCACAACCTTTTCATTTTTTAAAAGGTATAAAAGCAGTCCGGGCTTATTGTTCTTATCTACATAAAACAAACTTTGGTCAATAGCCTCTACAGTAGAAGAAACCGGTGTTACCTCCACTTTTGAAGGATTGGTCAACAAAACGTTGGCGAGCGTTTGAATTTCCGGCGGCATCGTTGCGGAAAAAAACAGTGTTTGTCTTTTGGCTGGTAATTTTATGATCACTCGTTTTACGTCGTGTATAAAGCCCATATCCAACATACGGTCGGCTTCATCCAGCACAAATATTTTTAGATGTTGTAAGCCTATAAACCCCTGGCTCATCAAATCCAATAACCTGCCGGGAGTTGCTACCAAAATATCAACCCCGTTTTTTAATTGGTTGGTTTGGTGAAACTGTGATACGCCACCAAAAATTACCATATGTGTAAGACCGGTGTATTTTCCATAAGCAGCAAAACTTTCATCAATCTGAATGGCCAACTCACGGGTTGGGGTAAGTATCAGTGCTTTTATTTGTTTGCGACCACGTTCCTGTTCTTTTTCTTCGTGCAGTATCTGCAAAATAGGAATAGCAAAAGCAGCTGTTTTACCCGTTCCTGTTTGGGCACACCCCAATAAATCCCTTCTTTCCAGCACCAGCGGAATAGATTGTTGCTGAATGGGTGTGGGTGTAGTGTATCCCTCATCAGCCAACGCTTTAAGGATTGGTTCAATTAATTCTAAATTTTTAAATGCCATTGAATGGTTTATTTTTATAAAAGCTGGCAAAGACGTTGCATTTTCTGAATCAGCGGGGAAATTTTTTACCACATCGGCTTACAACCTGCCGTATGTTTTGAGTGGTGTAGTGGGCAAAGGTAGGGTTTTGTTACTTGATGGTATTCTTTTTGCATGTTCCAGGTCAACATTAAACCTTTAAGGCCAGTGTAATACAGCTATCTTTAATAACTAACAATCAATGGATTTTTTTATGAATGAAGCGATTTTGCTTTTAGCCTGGTTACTCTATTTTTATTTACACAGTTTGCTGGCGGCCACCTCTGTAAAGATCTTTTTCGCTAAAAAATTTTCAATTACATCTCCCCGTACTTATCGGATTGCTTACAATATTATTGGAATTACTGGTATTCTATTGCTGTTTTATTTTCAGTTTATCATTCCTTCAAGCATTTTATTTACTCCCTTTTTCTTTACCAATACCATTGCTTTTTGTTTGTTACTAACCGGATTTATCATTATGATTTTTTCTATCAGAAATTACGACTGGAAAAGTTTTGTTGGCATCACGGAAGAAAAAGTTTATGCTTTGGTTGTTGCAGGGATGAATCAATATGTGCGTCATCCCTTATACAGTGGAACGATGCTTTTTGTGATGGGGTATTTTATCTGGCAGCCCTATTTCAAAAATTTAATGCTGGTTATATTAATGTGGGTTTACCTGGCTATTGGAATTATGTACGAAGAAAGAAAGCTGGTAATTCTTTATGGTGACGATTATAAAAAATATCAAAAGAAAGTAAAGAAAATGATTCCCTTTATCTGGTAATTCCACTCAAAAAGAAAACCGGTAACAATGTACCGGTTTATTAATTACTTTATTTCTTTTTACTACAATCGCTCATACAATTTTCTCAGGCGATCCCGGTTCATTTGTTTTTCCCAATCTTTTCCCAGGGCGTTTTCCCAAAGCGGTTTCATGCCCATAGATACATCTATCATTTTATCAAACTCCTCATCGGTTAAATTGGCACAAATGTTTTTTGGTATATCAATCTGGTTCTTTTCAACCATATATTTAAATTCATTTACGCCTTCGGGATAAAACTCTTCCAGGTGATCAAATACTATACAGTTGCCAATGCCATGTTTAGTTCCCAATAAATAACTAAGGCCATAACTAACTGCATGGGCTACGCCTACCTGTGAGTAAGCAATGCTCATTCCGCCGGCATACGAGGCCATCATTAATTTATCATCGCTCACTTCATCCCAGCCATCTTTGTTTACATACACGTCTCTGCAAAGTTGCAATGCTTTATCGCCATAACTTTTACTAAATTCATTCAAATATGTGCCGTTCAAACTTTCGATACAATGTATGTAACAATCCATACCGGTATAAAAACGTTGATTGGCCGGAGCATTGGCGGTTAATTCAGGATCCAGCACAATCTGATCAAAAGGTGTGAAATCAGAATTCATACCTAGTTTTTTTGTCGGGCCTGTTAACACGGTGGTACGACTTACTTCGGCGCCAGTGCCACTCAATGTTGGTATTCCCACTTTATAAACGCCGGCTTTGTTTACAAGATCCCATCCCTGGTAATCAGCGCTGCTGCCCGGGTTGTTCATCATTAAGGAAACAGCTTTTGCCAGATCCATAGCAGACCCTCCACCAATACCAATGATACCGCTCACCGTTCCAAACTCTTCCTTTAGCTGGTTGGCAATTGCATCTACATAAGTTGTTTTTGGTTCGTAGGTTATATCTACAAAAATCACTTTATCTTTTCCCTTTGCCGGAACTCTTTTAGTCAGCTCTTTTCCCTCAAAAAAATGATCCACCAAAAAAATCATCGGTGCGTCACCTTTTCGATTGGGTTGTAATATTTCGTCTAATTGGTTGAAGGAGCCACGTCCGTAGATTACGTAGCCAATCATTTTGAAGTTTCTGAAATTCATACTGCAAATTTCGAAAAAATTTCGCAATAGATAGAGAATGATTTATTTAATCAATGCCTGAATTTCTGCATCTCCACGCAGGTTATTCATTTGGCGCATGATATCGTCGTACCTATTCTGTACTTTTTTACTAATCGGTTTAACGGTGTACATTTTTGGATTGGGTAAACTGGCCGCAATTTTGGCCGCCTCGCTTGGGGTAAGATTTTTGGCGTCTTTATTAAAATACGCTTTTGATGCTGCCTGCACGCCAAATATACCTTTACCTGTTTCTGCTACATTTAAATACGTTTCTAAAATCCGCCTTTTGCTCCAGATCTTCTCAATCATAAAAGTAAAATATACTTCCAGCCCTTTTCTAAAAAAGCCACCGCCCTGCCATAAAAAAACATTTTTGGCTACCTGCTGGCTAATGGTGCTGGCGCCTCTTGTTCTGTTGGGGTGTTTTTCGTTGTACTTAATTGCTTTCTCAATCGCCTTCATGTCAAAACCTTCATGCTCGGGAAACACCTGGTCTTCGCTGGCCATTACTGCTAACTTTATATTAGAACTCATCTGATCATACCTAACATAGTCTCTTTTCAAGCCATAGCCTTTTACTAAACTTACCAGCTGGGTAATTGTAACCGGTGGATTAATCCATTTGCAGAAAATGATGTAAATAAATTGAAAAATAAATAAGAAGAGAAAAACCATTTTGAAGATGCGCCAGACCTTTTGCATAGTAATACTGATTATTGAGTATGCAATATATACTTACAATTTTCTATTATCCGATATACCCAAATAAACCAACGAATATTTCTTTCCGATAATCATCCCTTTGCCGCCGGTTTTAGACATTACATATCCAACTGTTGCTAAAGAAGCCGATGCTATTAATAATGCCGGGCTAAACTTATCCCTGTCTACCAGAAAAACAACGCCACTTGCTATCGAGAGTAGTATACCACCGCCCAAAAGACTGGCTCCACTGCCAGATAAATTAAAACGGCGACCTGTTTTTCCGATGGCTTTTACCTGGTTGTAATGGTATTTATAGTAATATGTTGCTACAGTATCTAAAATAAAAACTCCTAATTGGGTGGGTATCTGTCTTATGTCAAATTGCTTTAGAAAAAGAGTATCATTTTTTATTTTTTCTATATGAGCACTTAAATAAGCGCCTGTGTTAGTGGTGAGGTCGATATCTGTTCCGGAAAAATATCTTTTTACAGTCTTCTTATGTCGTTTTAATAAAATTACATCTGATGATTGGGCAAATGTTTGATTTGCAATAAGCAGGAATAGAAATATAATTATACGGGTCATGATGGGTAATATAGACTTGTAAGGTAAATCAAACAAAACAATTGTTAGATTTTTGTAAAAGAATAGAATA
Organism: Chitinophagales bacterium; assembly: GCA_038215675.1. GTDB lineage: Bacteria > Bacteroidota > Bacteroidia > Chitinophagales > Chitinophagaceae > Ferruginibacter. Next base: position 10,693 of record JBBQQP010000004.1, read on the forward strand.
TTCCCAATAAAAGGACAACACCAAATATCAGTAAAATCGATCCTGAAATCTTATTAATTGATACGATGTTTTTATGAGTGAGTTTTTTACTAAGCTTTCCTGCCAGCATTACTTTTGCAATGTCTGCTGCTAAATTTATGAGGATGCAGGTAGAAAAAATTATGATCCGCTGATTTACACTATTTGATATGGCTAAGGTAGTAGCTGTTGTTAACCAAAATGCTATAACAGCAGGGTTAAGTGTATTGATTAGAAATCCCGAGATTGCCATCTTCGCATGTGTTCCCGCCGAGATTTTGATAGCGTCCAATTCTGCGCTACGCATTTTAATTATTTTGAAGAAAAGGTAATAAATACCCATTCCTATCAACAGCATACTTCCGGTAATTCCAATGGCCATCTTAAAATTCAGCAGTTTCGTGACCAATTCTGAAAAAACGTTGCTTAACAAAACCATCAAAATATCACTAAACCACACACCGGCTACAAAACTAAACCCTCCGGCCCGGCCATTGTTAATGCTTTGTTTGATAATGGTAAATACAATTGGTCCCACAGAAAAAATCAGGAGTAAACTAATTGCTAAACCCTTTAATACAGCATCAATCATTTGCTTTGCAATGTAGGTTTACGATTTATTTTGGATGGGTGATTATAAAATCTAAAAGTGTTTTCTATTTTCTTTTAAATATTGGTACTGTACTGCACGGTTCTCCATACATAATGCTTTTTGCAACAGGTCTTAATAATTTGGTTGCCTGTAAATATGCGGCTTCACCAACAGGAAGTTCTCCGCAGCCTTTAATAACAACTCTTTTATCGACGAATTCGTCAAGGTTTATTTGAGAAATATTATTCATCAGCAATTGCCTTATCAATTGCTCTTGAGTACCAAACATGATTTCTTTTGCCACTGGTTGTAAATATCCTGCCACCAGCATGTAAGCCCAAATTGGTATTACAGCATCTGCGCTACAGGTAACAGCAACGGCTTTGTTTGTAAAGACTGTAAGATCAAGGCTCTTTAGCGCTTCCCTAAAATCTTTCTCTTTTAAGATGAGCCCCATAAACAGATGATCCTTCATGTCGAACAAAACTATTTCATCTTGCGGATAATATTCCTCTAAGTTTAATGTGATCAATCCGCTTTCACTTACCTTATTTATCATTACTTCATCCATGCTTACAAAATTAAGAATAAATGAACATCCTTTAATTGAAGGCCTTTCGAGAAATGGAATTTAACTTGTTTGATTGATCGTTAACCTAGTTGGTCATTTTTTATGATTAAATTCAAAAAAACGATGGACAAGTTTATTAAATAAAATAGCCGGATCATTTTATTGATCCGGCTGATAATATTAAAATGATGTCTTAATTAAAACTGTTTGCTTCTATTGTCTTTAATATCTGCTGTTTTCTTTAGTGATTCAAACCAGCCTGACATTTGTTGCAATAAACCTTTGGTGCGTTGGTTAGCTTGTTGAGCAAGTAGGTCGGCGCTATCTGCAGGCAGGTTTCCTATACTATTTACCTTTATAACATAAACTCCGTTTATTCCTGTTATTGGTTTGGATAGTTTTGCCTGGTAGGCTTTGTTGAATGCTGCCCCGATTATTTTTGGTTCATTTCCTACACCATTAATTATTTGCGAACTAAAAGTTAGGGTCGAATCGGCACCAGCAGATCCTACCTGAACATTGTATGCGGCGGCGGCTGCTTCAAGAGTAGATGTGGTTTCCAATTTTTTATTGATAATATCAGCTTTTTTCAAATTACGTACTGTTAATTCCACAAGTGGTCGTGCAGATTTTGCGTCAGGCAGTCCTTCCGGCTGAATTCTATTAACTAAAGCAACCACAAACTGGTCTTCAATATTAAATGGTTCACTTACTTCACCTTGTTTAGCATCAAAAGCCCATTTAATCAATTGTCGTCCGTCTTGCAAACCGCCTAATCTATAATCGTTTACCTTAATCATATCTGGTATATCCATTTTTTGGATACCATTCTTGGTAATATAAGTATCAAATGTTTTTACATCTCGTGCTTCGCCGGAAATTTTGGTAGCTTTTGAACTAGCTAAATTGATTGTTTCGTCTGTGGCTAAAATTTGTTTAGCCAAATATGCTACTTTATAGGCTGGTTCAAAATTCTTTTGAGTCAATACTTCTATGTAATGCCATCCAAAAGCCGTGTGGACTACTTTTTTGTCTCCCGTATTACCGTAAAAAATGGTTTCTGCAAATTCTTTGGCTATGCTACCAAACTGTGTTGAGGAATATTCATATTCACCCCCCTTATCTTTACTTCCTTTATCGTCGCTATATTTTAAAACCATCGCATTGAAATCTGCCCCAGAACTGATAGCTGAAGCAATGCTATCAATTCTTTTTTTAGCAATGCTATCTTCTAGCAAAGGCTGTCCTGTTTGGGGATCGTTTGTACCTATTAAAATATGCCTGGTCTTTACGCTGTCTGGTAATTGGCGAATACCAATCATTTTTGCCATCACAAAATTTCCGCCGTCAAGGTATGGTCCAAACACTCTGCCCGTTAATAAAGCGGCTATCGAATCTTTCTGCTCCATCGCTAATTTTGATTTTAGCGTATACCCATCGTAATAATTAATAGAGCTCATGTTTCTTGCCACAAAAGCCTTAGCATTTGTATCTGCGGTGAAAGGTTCTTTTAGCGCTTCTACAGCCTGCAAAGATTTTAGCGTATCTGATGCAGAAGGGTTAGCACTAAACGTTACGTAAGAAATATATCTTCCACCATCTTGATTATAAATGGCTTTATGTTTATTCATGTAATCCGTTATTTCTCCATCACTTACTTGTACTGTACTGTCACTAATTACATTATATGGAACAGCTACATAAGAGATGCTTGCAAAAGCTTTACTTTCTGCTATATCTTTTTGCTGCATCCAGGAAGGATAGTAAGCACTTGCCGCCAACATACCATTGTATTTATTATACATTGTCTGCAATTTCATTGGCTCAACTATTTGGGTTTTAATCGCATTTCTTTGATCATCTTTTGATTTTTTTGCTGTTGCCAACCATTCCTGAACTTTAGCAATATCATATTGACCAGTTGTCTTATCCGTAAAAGCCTGCTTTAATGCATAGGGTGCATCGTTGCTAAACATAATACTACTCATTTCCTTTGGAGAGAGACTCAGGCCTAATTTTTCAAATTCACTCACTAAAACTTTTTCAGCTACCAGTTGGTCCCAAACAGATTGGCGTACTTCGTATACCTGTGTACCTCGGATCTGGCCACCGTATTGTTCCTCCGCCTGTTTTACTTTTGTGTTAAACTCATTGTATTCAATTGACTCACCATTAATTTTACCAATACTGGATGATGGATTACCACTAAAAATTCCGCCATTGCTTCCTGGCTTTGCGTCCATCAATATAAAGCCAATTAAACTGAGCGCTATTACACCAATTACAATGGCCGCACCTTTTTCACGAATGTTCTGAATGATTTGCATGTTTCTCTTGATTAAAATGGACGGCAAAAATAGGGTAAAATAAGATATGAATAGTTAAATCTAATGGTTCCGCTTCCGCTAAAATTGCGTTGCTACAGGCTGCAAAATCCACGCAGCTTATTTATCAAACCTATTTTTTATTATACATATTTATGTATCCTTTGTCATATAACAAAGTATTTGTGCTTTACCTTCTTTTTAATATTTCTACTAACATTATTAAAATTTAGTTTAAAATCTTTTTCAGAGAGTGGTATTAATAATGCATGCAAACATTAATTTTACACAAGGTACAGGCTGGTATTGTATTTCCTATGGCTATCAACATTGTAATGTTAATAACAGTTGTTTTGTGTTGGTAAGCCGGATATTACAAGCTCATATTAGAGGAAATTTAGAGTAAAACTAATTAGCATTCGTATGTAGTATTACCTAAATGTTATTAGAGCATAAGTTTTCAGGTACTAACTTAACATCGATAGCCTTCAATATTTATAATTTTTTATCAACCTGCTTTTTTATTAACGCTGGTGTAAAATATTATTGGTAAGATTATAAAATGCTTGCTACTGTGGCTGATGCTCCAAAAAGAGCAACAAAAGAATATGTTAATTAAATGTGGATGGTTGTGGATAAAAGTGAATTTTGAGTTTTACAAAATGTTTTAAAATAATCTTTCCACATATCCACAGCCCTAGTAATAGTAGCTTATCTTAAATAAAAAAACTATTAATACATATTATGATAGATATCAACATTGCAAAATCAAAAATTGAAACCGCCGGATATCTCGATGTAGACATTGACGTGAACCTTGATCTGTTTGCTGAAATAGAAAAATTGAAGAAAAAAAAGAATGCTATTATCCTGGCCCATTATTATCAGGAACCAGATATTCAGGATGTGGCTGATTTTATTGGCGATAGTCTTGGGCTTGCCCAGGAAGCCGAAAAAACAACCGCAGATATTATAGTGTTTGCTGGTGTTCACTTTATGGCCGAAACGGCAAAAATTTTGAATCCGGAGAAGAAAGTTTTGTTACCGGATTTAAAAGCTGGTTGCTCTTTAAGTGATAGTGCTCCACCTGCATTGTTTAAATTGTTTAAAGAGAAACACCCCGACCACTTGGTGATAACTTATATTAATTGTTCGGCCGGTATGAAAGCATTAAGTGATATCATCTGTACCAGTAGTAATGCTGAGAAGATTATTGATAGTTTACCAAAGCATCAAAAAATTATATTTGCGCCTGACAAAAACCTTGGGTCATTTCTTAATAAAAAAACCGGACGTAATATGTTGCTGTGGAATGGTGCCTGTATGGTGCACGAAATTTTTAGTTTAGAAAAAATAACCAAATTGAAGATTCGCCATCCTAATGCACTTGTAATTGCTCATCCTGAATGTGAAGACCACATATTGGCTGTTGCAGACTATATTGGTAGTACTACCGGGTTATTAAAGTTTTCTCAGCAAAACAGTGCTATTGAATTTATAGTAGCTACAGAGACCGGTATACTACACCAGATGCAAAAAGAGAGTCCTGAAAAGACGTTTATTCCGGCTCCCCCCAACAATAGTTGCGCTTGCAATGATTGTCCACACATGAAACTAAATACGTTGGAGAAGCTTTACTTATGTATGGAGTATGAATTACCACAAATTATAATGGATGAAAATTTAAGATTGTTGGCAAAAAAGCCAATTGACCGAATGTTAGCTATTAGCAGGCAGTACAATCTTTAAATTAAAGCTTTTATAAATACTAAAATATTTAGTAATTATTCTTTTTCGATTTTATTACTTTACGTTTAAATACATTCCGTGTATGGCAATTCCTTCAGTTGATCTAGCAGATTTTTTATGTGATGACATTAATAAAAAGAATGATTTTATTGAAAGGCTTGGTATAGCTTTTGAAGATGTCGGATTTGTCGCTGTAAAAAATCATGGAATTTCAACTAGTCTGATTGAAGATTTGTACAGAAATGTACAAGAGTTTTTTTCCCTTCCAATTAGCAGAAAGGATACTTATGAAATGAAAGAACTGGCAGGACAAAGGGGCTATACAAGTTTTGGTAAGGAACATGCAAAGGGTAGCGATTCACCCGATTTGAAGGAGTTTTTTCAATATGGTCAAACCCCGGGTGAGGGTTATACAGCGGAAGAATATCCGCCAAATGTTAAAGTGGAGGAGATTAGTAAGTTTGATGAAACATTTGCAAACGCATTTAGAGCTTTTGAAAAATCCGGGACTTCTATTTTGCAAGCAATAGCTATTTACTTAAAACTTGATGAGCATTATTTTGACGAATATATCTTTAACGGGAATTCGATCCTCAGAGCAATTCATTATCCCCCAATTTTATCTGAGCCCAAAAGTGCAATCCGGGCTGAACAGCACGAGGATATAAATTTGATAACACTGTTAGTGGGTGCTTCAGCAGATGGACTACAGATTCTTTCTCGTCAGAATGAGTGGGTGCGGGTTACATCTTTGCCAGATCAAATTGTTGTGAATGTCGGCGATATGTTACAACGGTTAACGAACAATAGGTTAAGAAGTACTACGCACAGAGTTGTTAATCCAGAGAGGGAATTGTGGCATACATCTCGGTTTTCTATACCTTTCTTTTTACATCCGAAATCTACTATGAGTCTTCAAAGTTTGGATATCTGTATAGACGAAGATCATCAAAAACAATATCCGGACGTAACAGCAGGGGAGTATCTTGATGAGCGCCTCAGAGAAATTGGTTTAAAGAAATAAGATGCATCATTCGTTTTATTTTACCATTAAATATCTGCATTTAATAATGATTTACAATTTTGCCAATTCATCAAATAAATTCGTTTGATTTTAATCCGGCACATATCATTTTTAAAAGCAATTTTTTTACATAGTATTACAGCTTTTGGAGGTCCACAGGGTCACCTGGGGATGGTGATGAAAACTTTTGTTGAAAAAAGAAGGGATGTTACGAAAGATGAGTTGATGGAGTATGTATCTTTTTGCCAGATGCTACCCGGAGCTTCAAGTACCCAGGTACTTACCTTAATTGGGTATAAAAGAGGTGGAGTTCCTTTGGCAATATTGACATTAATTATTTGGATTTTGCCCGCTTGTATTTTAATGGGAGGATTATCATTCGTGGTGGTTGAAATGGGGTCTACCAATTTAACGACAAGTATATTTCAATTTATTCAGCCAATGGCAATAGGGTTTTTGGCCTATGCAGGAATCAAGGCATTTAAGATTGCAGTAAAAAATCCAATAACTCAGGTTATAATGCTTGTTACTATGATAGTAACCTATTTATTCTTTAAAACTCCATGGGTGTTCCCTTTGATGATTATACTGGGAGGCGTTGCAACTAATTTCAGTAGCAAGCGTATTCCCAACAACGAGAAGATTAAACCCAGACTAATACGGTGGAGGAATATCTGGCTGTTTGTTTCTATTTTTTTAATTGCTGGCTTAGCGAGCGAAACAGCCAGAAAGCAGGAGTGGAAGCATAGAAAAGCATTTAACCTTTTTGAAAATTTTTACAGGTTTGGAAGTTTTGTATTTGGAGGTGGCGATGTGTTGATACCTCTGATATTAGATCAGTATGTAGCTCGTCCAAGCGCACCAAAATTTATAGACTCCAAACTGAATATAATTAGAATAGATAGGAACGAGATACTCACTGGTGCAGGGATAGTTAGAGCTATTCCCGGACCTGTTTTTTCTATAGCTTCTTACACAGGAGGAATTGCCTTAAAAGGAGATGGAAAGCTTAAACAGTTGATGGGATGTATCATAGGCTCCGTTGGTATATTTCTACCAAGTTTATTGTTGATTCTTTTCTTTTTTCCTGTTTGGCAATATTTTAAAAAATTCGTAGTAGTCTATCGTGCTCTTGAAGGAATTAACGCAGTGGTTGTTGGCCTTATGTGGGCCGCAACACTTTATCTCTTAAGAGATCTTGTCTCTTTGCCTTTTAACATGCTTAGTTTATTTAACTTGAGTGTAATTGGTGGTACAATATTACTCCTTAGTTTTACAAGGATACCAACTCCTGCGATTGTTTTAATTTGTCTACTCTTGGGATTGGTATTTTAGTGAAGTCTACACTATTTATAATAACCATTTTGTTCTATTTCTTCCTTCACTATATCTGGGACCATAAAACGGATTGATTTCTTTTGTTTAATCAGGTCGCGGATTTGGGTAGAAGAAATCTGTAATAGGGGAGCTTTTAATACGTGTATATCTGCATTTAGGTTGTTATCTATTTTAAATCCCTGGCGTTCATAAATATAAAGCGGGTTATTTTTAACTATCACTTGAAAATTTTTCCACTTTGGTAAATTACAAAAGCTGTCACTTCCCATTATAATGGCAAACTGATGCTGAGGGTATCTATCATTTAAATAAGCCAGTGTATCAATAGTGAACGAAGGCTTTGGAAGTTGGAATTCAATATTTGATGCCTTTATTTTTGATTCTCCTTCCAAGGCGGATTGAACAAGGTGATACCGATGGTATTCATTTAGTAAGGAAACCGAAGGTTTTAATGGATTATGGGGGGAAACGACCAACCAGACTTGTTGTAAATCTGTGGTATTGATTGTATGTGTGGCGATAATTAAATGGCCAACATGAATTGGATTAAAAGAACCGAAGTACAAACCAATTTTCATAAAAAGATATTAAAATGTAGTAGGGGAGCTGGTATCAATTTCCTCAACCCAAATATTTTCTGCCTCATTTAGTCTCAAACTCAAATGATAACCTGATACAAATATGGAAATTGGATCCCCAAGAGGTGCGACGTGATCAATAACAAGTCTTTCCCCTGGAACGCAACCCATTTCCATTAGTTTTAGAAAAATGTCATCTTTTTCGAAATGTTTAATAATAACCGTTTTACCTACTTTAATATCTGAAAGCCGCCTTTCCATTCTTTTTATTTTAGTTGGTACAAAGGTATCGATCAAAATTGTTTGATAATTTCGATCTTTCAAAGCGCATTATGGCAGTTCAGTTTTTTTTTAATGAAGTAACTACAAAACTTTTCGAAAGAAGAAAACTTAAAGCTTTTATTGAGACGTTATTTATGGAAGAAGGTTATTCTCTTAACTATTTGAGCTATATTTTTTGTTCAGATCAGTATTTATTATCCATCAATAAGGAATTTTTACAACACGATAATTATACAGATATTATAACTTTTTGTCTTTCGGATTCATCTGATCCAGTTGAAGGAGAAATTTATATTAGTATTGAACGCATCATAGAGAACTCAAGGTTAAATAGAGTTCCCTTTCAGATAGAATTACACAGGGTTATTTTTCATGGTGCACTTCATCTTTGTGGGTATTTAGATAAGAAACCTTCAGATAAGAAACTAATGACCAAAGCAGAAGACAGGTGGCTGCAAATATATTTTGGGTAATGTTTCACGAGTAACAGTTTCCAGGAGAAACTATAATTATTCATAAAGCACGTAATCTTAGGAACCATCTTGTTTAAATTCTTTATTTTGTTATCAAGCAACATTAGATAAATGTTCCACGGGTAACAGTTTCTTGTTGAAACATTTTATTTTTATGGCATGGAAAGAAAAAAATGGACGCCAAAAGCCGAAATCACAGATGTTTTACTAAGATTTCGTGAGAAAAGGAAATGGCAGGTTACTTTAAGAAGGTACGTAATGGAGAAGAATTTAAGTCCTTCCTATGCAATTTACTTTGGTTTAAGTATTGAAGAATTTAGGCAATGGGTTGAAATACAATTCACTGAGGAACTTAGTTGGGAGAATTTTGGTACTTCCTGGCAATTCGATCATATAGTACCAGTAGCTTACTTCGATTTTAATTTTGAAGAAGATCTTTTACTTTGCTGGAATTTTATCAATATAAGGGTGCAAAATATCAAAACTGGTAAAACAAGCGGTAATAAAATTGAGGTCATTGCTGTTAAATCTTATTTTGAACGCCTGTTTAAAAAAACAGCTTATTCTTTTTGCTTAAAAATGATTGATAAAATTAATCAAATTGAAAAGTCTAATATCATAACTGAAACGGAAATTGAGAGTTATATCATTCAGAACAGACGTAATCTTGAAATAACTGCAACACTTAATAAAGAGGAATTCAATAGTTTAAATACAGGGACTAGTCTGCAAGATATTTTACTGGAAAGAGAAATACTTAATAAATTTGGTTAATCACTCATTGGTTAATACTATACAGTTGCTTTAACTTTGCAGGATACATGTTTCCACGATACGATATAATAGTAGTAGGTGCCGGTCACGCAGGGTGTGAGGCGGCAGCTGCAGCGGCAAATATGGGTAGTAAAGTACTGCTCATAACGATGAATATGCAAACCATTGCACAAATGAGTTGTAACCCGGCAATGGGCGGTATAGCCAAGGGACAGATTGTTAGAGAGATTGATGCAATGGGAGGTTACAGTGGAATAGTTACCGACCAAAGTATGATACAGTTTAGAATGTTAAACCGGTCGAAAGGTCCAGCAATGTGGAGTCCAAGGGCACAAAGTGATAGGATGCTTTTCGCTACCAAGTGGAGAGAGATGCTGGAAAATACACCCAATGTTGATTTTTACCAGGATATGGTCGATTCATTGATAGTAAAAGACGGAAGGGTAGAGGGAGTAATAACGGGCTTAGGCCACGAAATAAAAGCCAAATCTGTAGTTTTAACAAACGGCACATTTCTAAATGGCATCATTCACATTGGTGAAAAGCAACTAGGTGGCGGAAGAATGGCCGAGAAAGCTGCAACTGGTATCACCGAGCAATTGGTTTCACTCGGTTTTGAAAGTGATCGTTTAAAAACGGGTACCCCTGCAAGATTAGATGGCAGAAGTCTTGACTATTCAAAAATGGAAGAGCAGAAGGGCGATGAAGAGATTGTAGGATTTAGTTATCTCGATCTTCCAAAACTAGCACCAAAAGACCAGCGAAGTTGCTGGATAACCTACACGAACAGCGCAGTACACGAAGTATTAAAAACGGGTTTCGAAAAGAGCCCCATGTTTCAGGGACGTATCCAGGGAACAGGTCCGCGTTATTGCCCGAGCATAGAAGATAAAATTAACCGGTTTGCGGAGAGAGACAGGCATCAATTGTTTGTAGAACCAGAAGGTTTCAATACCATCGAAATTTATGTAAATGGATTTTCTTCGTCTTTACCTGAGGAGGTTCAATACAAGGCACTCAAACTAGTTCCGGGGTTTGAAAACTGTAAAATGTTTAGACCAGGATATGCAATTGAGTATGACTTTTTTCCACCAACTCAGTTAAAGTTTAACCTGGAAACCAAATTGATAAATAACCTCTTTTTCGCAGGTCAAATTAATGGTACAACCGGTTATGAAGAAGCAGCCTGCCAAGGCTTAATGGCAGGAATCAACGCCCACCAAAAATCACGTGAATTGGAACCAGTTGTATTGAAAAGGAGCGAAGCCTATATTGGTGTATTGATTGATGATCTTATCAATAAGGGAACCGATGAACCCTACCGCATGTTTACAAGCAGGGCAGAATTTAGAACGTTATTGAGGCAGGACAATGCTGATATCCGGTTAACAGAAATTAGTTATCGCCTTGGGCTTGCATCCCAGGAAAGAATGAATAAAGTAATATTGAAAACAGACTTGGTAAAGAGGGCAACAGATATACTGAGCAATATTTTTCTGGATCCGGACGAAGTAAATCCGTTGTTAGAAACTGTCGAATCTTCTACATTGGTAGTTAAACAAAAAGCGTTACAACTGTTACTGCGTCCTAATATTGGTTTAGAAGCAATGGTAAATGCAATACCAAAAGTAAAAGATGCGCTTGAAGCATTTGATAGAGATACACTAGAGCAGGTTGAGATATTAACAAAGTACGAGACATACATTAACAAAGAAAGAGAATTAGTGGCTAAAATGAGTCAATTGGAAAATCTAATAATACCGGATAATTTCCGGTATGACAAATTAATTTCTCTGAGCAATGAAGCCAGACAAAAATTCGTAAAAATAAAGCCCCGTACTCTTGGCCAGGCTTCCCGAATTTCCGGCGTTAACCCAAGCGATGTACAGATTTTGATGGTTTTTATGGGTAGGTAAAAATTAATACTTTGTTTAGCAGTACATTTTAATTTTTAAAGATAATTAATTGATTTTCAATTATTTATACTAAAAATTTTCGCTCTTGTTATTTTCACATGATTATAAAAACTTCAAAAAGAATTCTTTTATAACCTGCATCCCTTATTAAAAATTAAAAGCACATGTCACTTCAATTTTCTACTGAAACACCTAAAGAATTGGTTTTTGAAAATGTTGCTGAATATCTTCACCAACTAAATTTAAAAATAGATAAACAAGATAGCACACGACCGTGGGGTGGTTTTTTTGTTCTAGATGAATCAGAAGCAGATAAATTTATAAGCTTGTACTTTTCTAACCACACAAAGGATGAACTAACAATAACGGGCAAATTGAGTCCTAAAATATTGATTGTTGCCCCGGAAAAAAGATTGAGCTGGCAATATCATCATCGTCGTGCTGAAATTTGGAAACTGATTGGTGGTACAGCTGGTGTAATTACCAGCGATACCGATGACGAAAAAGACACAACGCATTTAAGCATCGGTGACATTATTCAATTAAAGCAGGGGGAACGTCACCGTCTAATTGGTTTAGACGGATGGGGAATTGTTGCAGAGATTTGGCGACATACAGATGCCGGGGATCCAAGTGATGAAGATGATATTGTTAGGGTGCAGGATGACTTTGGAAGATGAGTTCTTATAGAAATTAGTCTAATCGAGAACTTTAATGATTCAATAAATCTTTCCAAGGGGTCTTTTTATAGACTGAAGCAGGCTAAATAAAAATTCTTTTTAAGAGGAAGACTTTTGGCTAGGATTTACAATGTATTTCATCTTTAATAGAAGCCCAAAACGACAATTTATATTAATTTTTATTTTGATCAATTTTTAGAAGGTTACTGGAACAATTTTTGTAATTTGACATCAAAAAAAACATGAAAAATTCAATTTATTTATTTGCCATTGCAGCAACATCATTTATTACAATGACTGCATGTGGACAAGATAAAAGTAAAAGACCCAGTCCGCCCGCTAAGGCAACTGTTACAACAACAAAGGGTACAACCATCACAATTGATTACAGTCAACCTTCTGTAAAAGGAAGAACCATCGGTAAAGAACTGGCAACATTCGGTGAAGTTTGGCGCACAGGCGCCAATGAGGCAACCACTTTTGATGTAAGTAAAGACGTAACTATTGCCGGTAAAAAACTTGCAGCCGGTAAATATGGTCTTTACACAGTACCTGGTGAAAAAGATTGGACTATCATTTTTAACAAGAAGACAGATCTTTGGGGATCAAATGGTTACAAAGAAGCAGACGATGCTTTGCGCACAGTTTCCCCGGCAGGTAAATCACCAACATTTACAGAAAAAATGACATTTTCAATTGCACCATCCGGTACAGTTTCGTTAATGTGGGGAGATGTAAAGGTTGATTTTAAAGTTGACTAAAAAATCTACAATTAGAAAAGCGTTGTATGTAAATTTTACATGCAACGCTTTTTTTTATATTGATTCATTAAAGGCAAGAGAAACATATAGAAAGCTACTATAAGACTGAAATAATAAATGTTTGCAATACCTGCAAATAAAAAAGAATATCTATGGAATCTTCCGAACATATAATTGGTCAAACAAAAAAATGGATCAACGATGTTATTGTTGGATGTAATTTTTGTCCATTTGCAGCTAATGTAATAAAGCTAAAGGCTATACATTACCAGGTAGACATTGGTGTATTTCCTACATTTTCGCCGGACTCTTTTTTAAATGAATTAATCCGGTTAGATAAAGACGAAGCGATCGAAACCTCTTTTTTGATCTACCCTAAATCGTTCGAAATTTTTGATGATTATCTCGATATGGTAGCACTGGCAGAAGAATTTTTAGAGGACAATGATTACGAAGGAATTTATCAGTTGGCGAGTTTTCACCCACTTTACCAGTTTGCTAATTCACCGATAGATGACGCAGCAAACTTTACAAACAGGTCCCCATACCCGATGTTGCATTTATTGCGGGAGGTAAGTATAGACAAGGCTTTAGAACATTATAAAAATCCGGATGAGATACCAAATCGCAATATCAATTTTGCCAGAGAAAAAGGACACAATTATATGAAAATGCTTCGGGATGCTTGTTTATAAATTAATCAATCTATATCCGTTTTAACCATCCTGTTATACTCATTCTACTGCGATTGGATTTTGAAACTTCGTGTTCCATTTCATCACTTTTAAAAAAAACAGCAGTTTGTGATTCAGGGCAAATTTGTTGCACAGAATCATTTTGATAGATCAGTAAATTACCTCCACTTTCCTCTTCCCAATTTTCATTTAAATAATGAATGAGCGAATATTTTCGGTTGCTGTCATTTTTAAACTGGTCTTTGTGTCGCTTGTAACCACTGCCCGCTTCATATACAGCATAGTGAAATTCATAACCATTAATGCCCGTATAACAAGTCCGGTTGAGGTATTCAATAAAGTCTTCCACATGCAAAAGGAACTCCTGCTCAAATATATTTGAATGGCTTTCGTCTATCCAATAAATTTTATCACCCCTCATTTTCTGCCCGGCATCCAACACCCCTGCATTGCCAATACCAGCGGCTGTCATAAGGCCATCCTTTTGTAGTTGCACAATATTTTGTTGCAAGCCTTTCGATAATGTTGCACTCATAAAGCCCTTGTCGATACCAATTTTATTTTCAAGAAAGCTGTCAATCAGTAAATCAAAACGGTTCGTCATTTTAGTAGTTAAGCCAGGTAAGGTAGTTCTTTTAAACACCATCAGGAGATAACATTTATTGTTGATTGTAAAAACCGCTTTACCTTCAATAAAATGTTTAAAAATGAAAGACTACAAAAAATACTATATTATACCCGCACCTCCGGAAGAAGTATACCTTGCTTTAACTTTACCCGCAACCATTCAACTTTGGACTGGCGAAGAAGCCGAAATGAGCACAGAACCCGGTAGTGAGTTTTCATTATGGGAAGGAAGTATTGTTGGTAAAAATCTGGTATTTGAAGAGGGAAAGAAAATTGTACAACAATGGTATTTTGGAGAACAGCAAGAAGAATCAATTGTAACAATTAAATTACATATTCACAAGCAAGGAACATCTGCCGAATTAACCCATACCAATATTCCGGAAGAGGCATACGCTGAAATGGTGGAAGGCTGGAATGACAATTATTTTGGCTTATTAATTAGTTTTTATTCCTGATAGAGAAATTTTCTGACTAACTCAAATTGGGTAATTTCAATTCGTATTTTCTTGAAAAAACAGCCCCTTTATTGTTTAATTAGAAGCTGCCGGAAAACCTGATAAACCAATGCGAGCGCAAAGGTTATTCCAAAAAACGTTTTCCACAAGGCGGAAGAAATTTCCACCAGCCGGATTTAAACATTTCTCTAAGATCCATGTAACTCAAGCCAGTAGAGCATTTTATATTATGGCATAAATTATGATTACTATAATAAAATAGCAATTGCTACAACATCTTTTAAGTCAGCCTATAAAAGTTGTTTTATAAAAAAATTTAATTAAGATTGTTTTCATAGGGTACGGATTAAAAATTACCGGGGTTTCTACCCTGGTTTTTTTGTGTTAATAAACGAATACAGCATAAAGTTCTTTTTTTAATTGGATAACGATAATAGAACGGAGCCTCCCGATTAAAATGCGGGATTAGTAACGCCACTAAAGCTATATTTTGAATTTCGGATGGTGTAAAAAAATACAATCGGTTAATTAATTTACTACTTTTAATGAAGCCGCCACCAACCGTATTTCTCCATAAGTAATGTTTTCCGGCAAACTTTCCTTCATATCTTTCGTTGAGGTGAGCCCGAATTTTTCTATTGAAGATTTTATTAGGTTTTGTTTTTCAATCGATAGAATTGTGCTGATATCAATTTCACCTAAGCCCACAAAATATGCGAGGTGTCCTTCAATTGTGGCTGTTGTCATATTTCTTTCCTTTGCAATTTCTTCAATTGTTTTACCCTCTTTGTATAAATTAAAACTCGAAATTTTGGTATCTGTTTTTATCTCGGTAGATTTTTTTGAACGTTTTATTTTAATGGGCTTCGCTTCTATATTAGTGTGCAAATCGTGCAGTTCACAATACTCCCTGATAATGTTAATAAAAGCTTTTCCATATTGTTTTGATTTGGCGGGACCAAAGCCACTGATCTGGTTTAACTCATCCAGGGTTTGCGGCAGATACAATGCCATTTCATCCAACGTGACACTAGCTGCAACCAGATAAACCGGCAAGTTTTTTTCTTCACAAATGCCATCTCTTTTCTTTCGAAGCATTTTGTATAGGTCCGGATGTGGACTATTGGTTTTAACCTGTGTAGACTTACCGGCATATGCGTTGGCCGATAGAAATGGTTTGATATAAGTCCGTTTATGATTCAAATATTCATCTACGATAAAACCATTTCGGCATCCTTGCAAGAGGTGAAATCGCAAACAAATACCATTAAACAAATCCAGTAATAATTTATTAAAATCGGTTGCGACTAGTTTACTATCTGTTTCTGCAGGACAGTTGTTGATGTCGGATTTAATTTTTTCAAGATCGTTTACGAAATGATTGGCGGCAGCAGTCAATCTTTTTTGTAAATCAATATTTTTTTCGGGAAGTTCGGCTTGTTCCAGCAGTTGATAGAGCTGCGGTTCAAATTTTCTGCTAACCATTTCCACATTAGCAATAGCTGTGTGGATTTGTTCTACCGAAGGCAATGCAACTGTATTTAAAGATTGTGCATGTATCGTTGTAAAAGAAAGTATCGCTTTAACATCGAGTAATTGGGTAGAAAAATCAAACAACTTTTTGATTTCATCTGACTGAAAGAGGTGTTTGGCTTCATGTAGTAAGCTTAGTTGTACAGCGGATGTTTTTTGGGTTCTTGCAAAAGCCGTTATTCGAGTATCGCTGTGTAAACTATTATTGTTGATCCGGCTATGTAATACCATCCCTTCTAAACTGGTGCAACGACTTAAGGCAACATACACCTGGCCCGGTGCAAAAGCTTCACCAGCATCAATAATAGCTCTTTCAAAAGTAAGTCCCTGACTTTTGTGGATGGTGATAGCCCAGGCCAACCTTAATGGAAATTGTGTAAAGGAACCTATTTCGTTTTCCTCTACCAGATTGGTAGTTTTGTCAACTACATAATGGATGTTTCTCCATTTTTCTTTCTTTACTTCAATAGACAATTCATCGCCATTACATAATACTTTGATGGTATCCCCCTCAATCTTTTCAACAATCCCAATTTTGCCATTAAAATATCTGCGGACTCTCTCGATATCATTTTTTATAAACATTACCTGGGCCCCTACTTTTAGTTTTAATTGTAAATCGGCCGGATAAGATTTTTCATAAAATTCACCTTCAACCAATGCATTAAAGTTTTGCAGCGATCCATTTAAATCATTCAGTTCTTTAAAATTGATGGCATCTGCTTTATTATTATGCGTTGTGAGGGTGATATAATTTTCATCTTTGGTTGGATTGAATGCGGGTAAGTATCGGCTGTGTAATAAATCAAAACCTTCCTGGTTCATTTCATTGTTGCGAACCTGGTTTAACACGTTTACAAACATTGGATCATTCTGCCGATAAATTTTATTCAACTCTACATAAACCGGCGGCATGGTTTCAACCACCTGGCTGTTAAAAAAATACTGGCTTTTGTAATAAGGCGAAAGTATTTGCCATTCATCATCTTTTACAACGGGCGGTAACTGGTACATATCACCAATAAGCAAAACCTGCACGCCACCAAAGGGTCTCGAATACTGGCTTCTTACATGGCGTAAAATAACGTCAATTGAATCGAGTACGTCGCACCGCACCATACTTATTTCATCAATGATCAGCAACTCCAGTTTTTGCATTACATCACGGCGCTCGTTGTTGATCCGAAGACGGCCAAGCAAACTGTTCTTATCATTTACGCCTTCATGAGTATCAAATCCTCTGCTTACAGGGATGTAAGGATTGAATGGCAATTGGAAAAAAGAGTGAATCGTAGTGCCACCGGCGTTCATCGCTGCCACACCTGTTGGTGCAACGATGGCGGTATTCTTTACGCTGTTTTCTTTGCAGTGTTTCAAGAAAGTTGTTTTACCGGTACCAGCTTTTCCTGTTAGAAAGATAGATGCGTTTGTATAATTAATAAAGTCAGAAGCAAACTGAAAGGAGTCTGAAAGAATCATGTTAAAAAATTTAATAAGCAAATATCATTATAGTAAAAGGAACATCGGATATTGAATGATGTTTTTCCAGCAGCATTCAATATCCGATGTTTATAATGGTTGAATGAAAACGTCATTAATCCGAAACTTTTTCCTTACTACCCAAGAGCAACATATCATTCACCTGTACCTCCGATACATATTTTTTATTCCCCTCTTTATCGTTATAGCTTCTGTTGATGAGTTTACCTTCAATCACCACCTCCGTTCCTTTATGTAAATATTTCTCGGCTAATTCTGCCTGTTTTCCCCAAGCCACCAGATTATGCCACGTAGTCTCTTTTACTTTTTCGCCACTGGCATTTTGATAGGATTCATTGGTGGCAATGCTGAATTTTGCCAACTTTTTACCATCTTCCATATTTTTAATTTCGGGGTCGTTACCCAAATTACCAATGAGCTGGACCCTGTTTTTTAAAGCATTCATGTTTTTATTTTTTATGGTGAAACCCTGGTTTGTTATTCAATTGAAGGCAGGGATTATCCTTCGTTTAAAATTTGATTTTGTTAAAATCTTAAAATCTACGGGGGTATTGAATTTGTTTCATCAACCCTACTGAGTAAATTAAGCTGCTGGTAAAAAAAGCATGTATATGGACTTAAATAAAATAACATTCCGGATTTCTGAAAAATTGCGTCAAATAAAAAAGCGTCAATTAACGATTGATGTAAAACCGTTTTTTGGTCATCGAAACGGTGCTGCCGGAAAGTCTTTTCTGTAATGCGATAAAGAAGAATGTAGTAGGTTTTAAAAGTGTTCATAAGTACTAATTAAGCGATGTATGTTAAAGCAGCGTATTTATATTAACACTAATCTATATAAGTTATTCTATAAATGCAAGTACTCGATTAAAAAAATATAGGGAGGCTTTAAAATGAAAATTAATTTTGAATGCTGCAGATTTAAAATCCGCTGAAGTTGGTAAGTAGTATTCTTAACAAGCCATGGTTTTCATATAAAATATTCTTTTTGGGAAAATTGTATAAAACGATTTTTACCCCATAAACTGTATTTTTGCCGCCATTATAAAAACCTCATGGGCTCAAATATAAACCGGACTAGCTGTCCCTGCTGTAGCAGTACTTCCATACAAAAAGTATTGGCATGTAAAGATTACACGGTGTCAAATGAGATATTTGATGTTTGGGAATGTGCCGGGTGCAGCATTCGTTTTACCCAGGATGTACCCAATCAGGACACGATTGGTCCATATTATAAATCAGATACTTATATTTCTCATTCGGATACAGAAAAAGGCCTGATAAATAAAGCGTACAAAGTAGCCCGTAATTACACACTCAATTGGAAAATAAAACTAGTGAAAGGCAGGCTGGGTAATCGTTTGAAGAACGGTACGTTGCTGGATATCGGTACCGGCACGGGAGCTTTTTTACACAAAGCCGCACAATCGGGATGGTTGGTAACGGGCCTTGAACCAGATGCAGGTGCAAGAAAAATCTGCCAGGAAAAATACAATCTTCAGGCAGAAACGCCGGGACAGTTATTTAATCTTCCTTCCGAACAATTTGACGTAGTAACTATGTGGCATGTATTGGAACATGTGCACCAGTTGCACGAATATATGGATCAGATAAAGCGGGTACTGAAGAAAGATGGCGTGGCTTTGATAGCTTTACCCAATTATACTTCATTGGATGCTCAACATTACAAAGCGCATTGGGCTGCTTATGATGTTCCCCGGCATTTGTATCACTTTTCGCCTTTGGCTGTAGATAAACTGACCGCACAACATGGATTAAAACTGGTGGACTCCGTACCGATGTGGCTGGATGCCTTTTACATAGCGATGTTAAGCGAGGAGTATAAAACAGGCCAGGGAAATTTGTTGGTTGCTGTTTTAAAAGGACTACAGTCTGATATAAATGCGTTTAAAAATAAAACCACCTGTAGTTCGCTGGTGTATATCATACGACCAGTAAATTAAAACCATGTAATATGGCTGCGCTACAATTTCCTCAAGTAGCGGCTTGTTTATTTGCAGTAGTGGTAACTCCTGATAAATGTTAAAAACAAACGTTAAGTTGTAAGCCAAAATTTTCAGAAATTTATAATTGATGGGTCCGCCAATATCCAATACTTATTCTTTTTATTTAATTTTATGGTTCATTTTATAGCATGAAAACAGAAAAATTAATACTTCCAAATATTGCGATTTGCATTGTAATGGATTTAATTGGTATGGCCAGTTACGCATTTCCATTCCTCGCTGAATTTTCAGATATTGTTTGGGCGCCTATTTCCGCATTCATATTTAATAAGCTGTTTGGCGGACGACTTGGTTTGATCGGTGGCGTGTTAAACTTTTTGGAAGAAGCGACTCCTTTCACAGATATTATTCCTTCATTTACGATTGCCTGGTTCATTCGAAAAAATGCACTGGAAAGATCGTTGAGCAAAATATAAAAATAGCTGGTAATACCGAAGCAAATCTCATCAAAATTCCCATCGGTTCTTTTAAAAATCCTGTTTACAAAAGAAACCCTCATTGGGTATCTGTTATAATCATCCTCTTAAATAGTATCCCCGATTTTGGTGTAGGATGAACTAATTTGCATAAAAACATTTTAAGTGCCATTTAATCTTCAAGCTCCATATAAGCCAGCCGGCGATCAACCCGATGCTATCAAAAAATTGACCGAAGGTATTTTGGACGGTGAGCAATACCAAACCTTACTTGGGGTAACGGGTAGCGGTAAAACCTACACCATTGCAAATGTAATTCAGAATGTGCAGCGGCCAACATTGGTATTAACACATAATAAAACATTGGTTGCACAACTGTATGGCGAGTTCAAACAGTTTTTCCCCGATAACGCCGTTGGCTATTTTGTAAGCTATTATGATTACTACCAGCCCGAGGCATATATGCCCGTTAGCAACACGTACATCGAAAAAGATTTAAGCATTAATGAAGAGTTGGATAAATTACGTCTGCAGGCAACAGCTCAATTGTTAAGTGGCAGAAGAGATATTATTGTGGTAGCAAGCGTGAGTTGTATTTATGGTATGGGAAATCCAACCGAGTTTGAAAATGGTATAGTGAGGATTCAAAAAGGACAGGTTATTTCTCGCCAGGGATTCTTACATGCGCTGGTAAATAGTTTGTACAGTCGCTCACAGGGCGATTTTACACGAGGTACTTTCAGGGTAAAAGGCGATACGGTAGATATCAATTTGCCTTACGTGGATTTTGGTTATCGCATCACTTTTTTCGGTGATGAAATTGAAACCATTGAAACGCTGGAACTTACTACCAGCAAGCGTATTGGACTGGTTGACAATGCTGCCATCTTCCCTGCGAATTTGTACCTTGCTCCCAAAGACATTATGCAGGAGGTAATCTATGAAATACAGGATGAAACCGCCGCACAGGTAGAATACTTTAAAAACAGCGGCAAATTTATTGAAGCGCAGCGTCTGAATGAAAGAGTGAATTACGACCTGGAAATGATTCGGGAACTGGGTTACTGCAATGGTATAGAAAACTATTCCCGTTTTTTCGATAGAAGAAGACCGGGCACCAGGCCGTTCTGTTTACTCGACTATTTCCCCAAAGATTTTATTTGCATCATTGATGAAAGCCATCAAACCGTTCCACAGGTGAGTGGTATGTATGGAGGCGATAGAAGCCGCAAACTTGTATTGGTAGATTATGGTTTTCGTTTACCCAGTGCGTTGGATAACCGACCGCTTAATTTTCATGAGTTTGATGGCATGATCAATCAAACGATTTTTGTAAGCGCCACTCCGGGAGATTTTGAACTGGAAAAAACCGGTGGAATAGTGGTGGAGCAAGTAGTAAGACCAACAGGCTTGCTGGATCCCCCAATTGAAGTTCGTCCGTCTGTAAACCAGATAGATGATTTACTGGATGAAATAGACAAACGAATCACCAAAGGCGACCGGGTATTGGTAACAACGCTTACCAAACGAATGGCCGAAGAGATGGACAAATACCTGCATCGCATCAATATAAAAAGCAAATACATTCACAGTGATGTAGACACGCTGGAACGAATTGAAATTTTGCGGGAACTACGTTTAGGTATCATTGATGTACTGGTTGGTGTAAACTTATTGAGAGAAGGATTGGATTTACCAGAGGTTTCGCTGGTAGCAATATTGGATGCAGACAAAGAAGGTTTTTTGCGCAATGAAAGAAGCTTAACCCAAACTGCGGGCCGGGCTGCCCGTAATGTGGATGGACTGGTAATCTTTTATGGAGATAAGATGACAGAAAGCATGCAGAAAACAATTGACGAAACCGGCCGCAGAAGAGAAAAGCAGATTGCTTATAATATTGAACACGGTATAACGCCCAAAACAATTATTAAAAGTAAGGAACAGATTTTTGCACAAGGTTCTGTACTAGACGTGAAAGGATACGATCCATCAAATCCTTATTCCATCGCCGCCGACGAAGATATCGTAACTGCAGCAGCAGAGGAACAAGCAACTTACAAAACCATTCCGCAAATTGAGAAGGCGATTTCTAAAACTAAAAAAGACATGGAAAAAGCTGCACGTGATATGGACTTTATGGAAGCCGCCCGTTTAAGGGACGAAATGTTTAGAATGCAAAAAGAACTGGAAGAGATGAAAGGCAAATAAAGTATTGATGATTTAAATTTTTATGTCAATGGTTGTTCCGAAATCGATTTACAAATTTCAATCTTTAGATACCATTAAATGGATACGTCTTTAAGTTTTAGTATCCATTTTTTTCCGACAACATGGTATAAATCATTCCTGTTAAGCAACGGGCAAACCAATAACGAAAAATCTTGTTTCAAACGTTCTTTGCAACTATTCATGAACTAATTTAAACTAAAAAAAATAAGCCAATATTGAATGATAAAATACGTCCAGATAAAACAGCAGTTTGATGTGAGCCGGATGCAAGGGGATCTTCACAAATTGGAAGCGGCGTTGTGGCAACCGCATTACAACAAGAAACACTATGAAGGCGACTGGACAGCATTACCGCTCCGGTCAATTAATGGAATGGTTGATAATTGTATATCAATTCATAGCGGATCACTGCAACCGAACATGGATTATAGGGATACCAGCAATTTAGACATTTGTGAATACCTGCCGTTAGTAATCAACTTTTTTGAATGTGAAAAAATGTCGGTGCGACTGATGAAACTCAATGCGGGAGCTGTTATTAAAGAGCACACGGATTATGACATGAGTTTTGAAGAAGGAGAAGCCAGGTTTCACATTCCGGTTATTACCAATCAGCAGGTTGATTTTTTTATCGAAGCGGAAAAAATTCCCATGAAAGAAGGTGAGTGCTGGTACTTAAATTTATCACTTAAACACAGTGTCAATAATTTTGGAGAAACC